>JACVRP010000278.1 GCA_014534385.1 Cyanobacteria bacterium Co-bin13 | reverse complement strand
GGACAAGGTAGCCGCTTTTGTCAAAGCCGCTTCCAGAGACGAGATTGTCTTTACCCGCAATGCCAGCGAGGCGATCAACTTAGTAGCCTACTCGTGGGGCATGAGCCAGCTGCAGCCAGGGGATGAGATTATTCTCTCTGTAATGGAGCACCACAGTAACCTGGTGCCCTGGCAGTTTGTCGCTCAGCGCACTGGGGCAGTGCTTAAGTTTGTGGGCCTGACGGAGACTGAGGAGTTTGACCTGGATCAGTTCCGCCAGCTGCTCACCGACAAGACCAAGCTGGTGACGGTGAACCACATCTCCAACACGCTGGGCTGCCTCAATCCAGTGCCTGAGATTGTCAACCTGGCCCACCAGTACGGAGCCAGAGTGTTGATCGATGCCTGCCAGAGCGCCCCTCACATGCCGCTGGACGTGCAGGCGCTGGGCTGTGATTGGCTGGTTGCCTCTGCCCATAAGATGTGCGGACCAACCGGCATTGGCTTTCTCTACGGCAAGCTGGACTTGCTCCAGGCCATGCCGCCGTTCCTAGGGGGTGGCGAGATGATCGCCGATGTGTTTCTAGAGCGCTCCACCTACGCAGAGCTGCCCCACAAGTTTGAGGCAGGGACACCTGCGATCGCAGAGGCCATTGCCCTTGGGGCAGCGGTCGATTATCTCTCAGCCATTGGCATGGACAAAATTGCCGACTACGAGCACGAGCTGAATGCTTATCTGTACCAGGCGCTCAACAAGATTCCTCAGCTGCGCCTCTACGGCCCCCAACCCAAAGCCGACGGCAGTGGGCGGGCGGCGTTAGCGACCTTTACGGTAGAAGGGGTTCACGCTCAGGATCTCTCGACGCTGCTGGATCAGTCAGGCATCGCCATTCGTTCGGGGCACCACTGCACTCAACCCCTGCACCGAATTTTGGAGACGCCTTCCACGGCGCGCGCTAGCCTCTATTTCTACAACACTAAGGAAGAGATTGATACCTTCGTGGCTTCCCTGAAGGAGACAATTGATTTCTTCGGCAGCGTGTTTGAGGATGAGGATTTTTAGAGGCGCAACCCTACCTTGGGTGGGAAGTTTTTTATTGGGCAGTCAGCGCTAACCTGATGACGGTGCCCACTAGTGCGATTGCCGCGCTAATAGATAGCGCTGCCGAGACGCCGCCAACCCACTCCACCACGTCCCACACCTAATTATCCCCTATGGGTAAGATGGCCCTTCAATAGAAGCCACCCAAGGCGGTAATCCCTCCCTGTGACGGGGTTGTGCGGGGCTCAAGGCTTTCTATACTAAAAATAGTGAGTCTCTGCGATCAACTTCCCTTAAAAAACCTTGATTCAACAGGAAACCCTTGAGCTTCTAGAATGGGCTCGTCTCTGTCAGCATCTATCCACCTTCGCTTCAACTAAACTGGGGGCGACCGCAGCCCGTCAGATCAGAATTCCCGATACTCAGGCAGAGAGTGAGCACCTGCTGGAGCTGACCCGCGAAGCCTACCGGCTAGATGGGAAAGCAAACTTGAGCTTCTCTGGGGTGCAAGACATTGGCGATGCTTTGGAGCGGGCTGAGCGTCAGGGATTGCTCAGTGGGGAGGAGCTGCTTGCGATCGCAACCACCCTCAACGGAGCCCGCCAGCTGCGCCGCATCATCGATGCCCAGGAAGACCTGCCCGTCCTGCAGGCCTTGGTGGAAGACCTGCGGACCTACCCCGAGCTAGAGCAGGAGATTCATCGCTGCATTGACGACCGAGGCGATGTCGCTGACCGGGCCAGCCCCAAGCTGGCAGGCATCCGCGAACAGCTCAAATCCGTTCGCAACGAGATCTACCAAAAGCTCCAGCGCATCCTGCAGCGCCATGCCGGAGCCGTGCAGGAGCAGCTGATCACCCAGCGCGGCGAGCGCTTCGTCATTCCTGTCAAAGCCCCTCAAAAAGACGCCATTCCCGGCATCGTCCACGACGCTTCCACTAGCGGCTTGACCCTGTATGTTGAGCCCCACAGCGTCGTTGAAATGGGCAACCGCCTGCGCCAGCTGCAGCGGCAAGAGCGCACCGAAGAAGAAATCGTTCTGCGCCAGCTCACCGCCCAAGTGACCGAAGTGCAGCCCGACCTAGAGCAGCTTCTGGCCATCGTCACCACCCTGGACCTAGCGACTGCCCGTGCCCGCTATTCCCACTGGCTCGAAGGCAACGCCCCCCGCTTCGTCCCCGCCGAAGAACAGGCCACCCTGCGCCAGCTCCGCCACCCTCTCCTAGTCTGGCAGCAGCGCCACGAACAGGGACCCGCCGTCGTACCCATCGACGTCATCGTCAAACCCCACCTGCGCGTCGTTGCCATCACCGGCCCCAATACCGGCGGCAAAACCGTCACCCTCAAAACCCTGGGCCTAGCCGCCCTGATGGCTAAAGTCGGCCTCTTCATCCCCGCCCGCGAACCCGTAGAAATACCCTGGTTTAACCAGATCCTCGCCGACATCGGCGACGAACAGTCCATTGAGCAAAGCCTCTCCACCTTCTCCGGCCACATCCGCCGCATCAGCCGCATTTTGGACGCCCTTAAGGCTCCCACGTTAAACGCCCCGGCCGAATCCAATCCCGAATTGGATGATCCTGAATCATCCGAAACTGTCGCGGGAGAAGAAGGCGAGTCGCAGACCGCGCCCCCCCAGCCTGACCCCACCACCCCACCACCCCACCACCCCATCCCCGCGTCCCCGCGTCCCCGTGTCCCCGCGTCTCCCACCAACACCCTCGTCCTCCTCGACGAAGTCGGCGCTGGCACCGACCCTTCCGAAGGCAGCGCCCTAGCCGCCTCCCTGCTGAAACACCTGGCCGACCACGCCCGTCTCACCGTCGCCACCACTCACTACGGCGAACTCAAAGCCCTGAAATATCAGGACGAGCGCTTTGAAAACGCCTCAGTAGAGTTCAACGACATGACTCTGTCGCCCACCTATCGGCTGCTTTGGGGCATTCCGGGCCGCTCTAATGCGCTCACCATCGCCCAGCGGTTAGGGCTCGATGCGGCCATTGTCGAAGATGCTAGAGAGCAGGTCGGCGTCAGCAGCCAGGCTGACGTGAACCAGGTAATTGCTGGTCTTGAAGCCCAGCGCAAGGCTCAGGAAGACAAGGCTAGCGAAGCCGCTAAGCTGCTGACCCAGGCCGAGAAGCTCCACAATGAGGTGTCTCACAAGGCGCAAATGCTGCGGGAGCGGGAGCGGGATCTGCAGCAGCAGCAGGAAAAAGCCATTCAACAGGCGATTAGCCAGGCCAAGGACGAGATTGCCCGCGTGATCCGCCGCTTGCAGCAGGGCGATGCTACTGCCCAAGATGCGCAGAAGGCGACCGATGCTGTCAATGCCCTTGCTGGAAAGCACCTACCCACTCGACAGGCCGCGCCCAAGCCCAAACCTGGGTTTAAGCCCAAGGTGGGCGATCGCATTCGCATACCCAGCCTGGGGCAAACCGCAGAAGTGCTGACCGAGCCCGACGAAGACGGCAAGCTGACGGTCCGCTTTGGTTTGCTCAAGACCACGGTAAGCCTGGCCGATATTGAGTCGTTGCACGGCGAAAAGGCCGAACTGCCGGTTAAACCCAAACCACAGGACAGCATTCCCGCTGCCCAGGCTGCGCCGCCTGCTCCAGCCGTGCGCACCTCTCGCAACACCTTTGATATTCGCGGCATGCGGGTGGCCGAGGCTGAATCGGTGCTAGAGAATGCGATCGCAACCGCCAACGGAGCCATCTGGATTATTCACGGCCACGGCACTGGCAAACTGAAGCGAGGCGTCCACGAGTACCTGCAGCGCCATCCCCAGGTGCAGCGGTTTGAGGCGGCAGAAGCTACCGATGGCGGCACTGGGGTCACCGTTGCCCATGTATAGCCTTTTTGTAGTTTTAGCGACGAAATGTCAAGCTTCTAAGCAGGTAGCCCAAACTAAGCAGCGATCGTGAGAACGGTATATTAAGCGTCTTAGCGAGTTGGCGCTATATTGATTTATGGCTACCTACTTAGGACCTTTTAGAGATAAAAACCTATCCGTCTTCAGTTGAAGCAAGCGCCTAACCTGGCCGCAACAATTGAGCGTTACAGGCAGGTAAAACTTCGCTAGAAATCCTCCTGCTCTCACGTTTAGAGAGAGCCAATGGTTTCTTCTGTAGAGTTTCAAATCCTCTAATTAGGTCTTTTCAAACGGGCCTCCCTAGGCAGTATGCCCACAATTTCAAAGGAGGCTTTATACTAGATGGGTATGTTTTATTTAGTTCAATTAGTTCATCATCCCCTATGCCTTTATCAAATACTTAATCAGCGTGAAAACTATTCTTACTGATAACCGAGAAATTACTGAAACTGATAAAAACAAGTTCCACCGAGCCAAAGCCAGTTTCCAGTCTGGGGATTGCACCTCATCCAAGCTTCACACCTGGAGTTTTGACTAGGGAAAGACTTCAGCTTTCGCCGTGGACTCGGCATAGTTTGTCAGGCCTGGCTTCTTAGGTCTGAACTATCCTGAGTTGTGCCCTATTTAAGCGATTTTTCAATTTCCTGGATATTCTACATTTCTACGCCCCATAGGGCCAGCGATTTTAAGCAGCGGCTTTCTGTTCCATCAGGTGCTCTGCAGATTTACCCATTAAACTTATTGCTTATTGCGCAGTGTTTATGTCAAGTCATCATTTAATGAATCGCCTCTCCATATTTGTTGACGGAAACAATATGTTTTACGCTCAGCAAAAGAATGGATGGTTTTTCGATCCAAAGCGTGTGCTGGAGTATTTTGCCGGAGAGAAGAGCGGCCTGAGTTTGGTCAATGCCTTTTGGTACACCGGCCTGAAAGACCCGCAGGACCAGCGCGGCTTTCGCGATGCGCTCATCAGCCTTGGCTATACGGTCCGGTACAAGATTTTGAAGGAATACTACGACGATACTTCCGGGCGCTACTCTCAAAAAGCCAACCTAGATATTGAAATTGTCGTAGATATGTTTAATACCGTTGAACAGTACGACCGAGTGGTTCTGTTTAGTGGCGATGGTGACTTCGAGCGAGCTATTGAGCTGCTGCGTTCGAAAAATACTCACATTACCGTAGTCTCAACTGAGGGCATGATTGCCCGAGAACTGCGCAACGCCACCGATCGCTACATCGACCTCAACGATGTTCGTTCCTCTATTGAGAAGCTAGACAACTGAAAGGCCACTTTGCCTAGCGCGCCTATTAAAAAGAAGAAAATCCTCTAATAAGTAGATGGCCCTAATTAGTCATTGCGAGCAAAGCGCTAGCGAAGCCATGCCCGAAGGGCTATAGCAATCCTT
>JACVRP010000483.1 GCA_014534385.1 Cyanobacteria bacterium Co-bin13 | reverse complement strand
TGGATATGCGATCGCGCCTGAACCTGACTCTGGCGTAAGCGATAGGCTCTTTGGGATTGAACCATTTCCGCTTCTCCAAACAGGTCCGTCATCGTCGCTACCGGCCCCGTCATCATCCACCGCATTAGATAGTAAAACAGCTGAATAGGCCACCAGGCGCGCCGATTGGGAGAGGGCAGAGGTAATTTGCCAGCCTGCAATTGCTGCTGCTGTCGCCAGCGGTAGTGTCCCTGCTCTGCCAGGAGCCAGGCAATAGCTCGGCTCAAAGCGGCCTGTTCTTCTATAGACAGCACATTCAACAGTTGGTTCCCAGCAGCGACCAGCACCAGCGTACGATCTTCAAGCTGCGTTGCAACGCCCTGAATCCGGGTGCGTTGGGATATTTTGGCCAGTCCCACAGACGACAGCTCAAGCGCCTGCCCAGACACCCGCGCTAAGCCCTTAAGCGGGGCTGGCGGCAGATACCCCTGAAAGAGCGGGCTGCTTGGCTGCTGCAGCCATCCCAGCAAGATCTTGATCGGCCCATCACTTTGATCGGGCGACATCCAGGCCCGATTAAGAGAAGGCTGGCGCTGCCGCAGGCGGCTCAGCTGCCCCACCGGATCAGCTGCTGCAATTTTTCGATAGATCAGCCGCCCTGCCTGAAAGCCGACATAAACCGGGTATAGCGCAACTTGCAAGGTCCAAGCTGCCCCTATCTGCAGCCTCCTGGCTACCCGTTCAGCCCTTTGAGCCCAGCTGTGGTAGGTTCCCAATAAACGGTTAATGGTTTGGCTTTGAAAGGAGCGTGACGAGGATGCCATAAGCCTGCTTGAATGGCTTCAATGTCCCAATCTTACCGAAGTCATGACCACCTCTGGATCGCCTGCGCTACTTCCATCGCTTAAATTCATTGAGGACACCCTGCATCGGCTGCGGTCCCTCTCCCAATGCTCAATTCTAGAGAGCTGGCGGTTTTTAGCAGATCCCGAGGGCGGCTACTCACCCCATCGGCTCCCCCCCGAGCAATCCCTTCCCTTAGCCCCCCTAAACCAGCGGCACCACATTCCCTGGATCCGGGGCCGACAGACTTTGTGGCTCTATCAACGTCTGCAGTGGCTGACCGCTCTGCAGGGCTTTTCCCTTCAGGGCTATGGGGCTAAGCTGGCGCTGCGGTGGTGGGCTGACCTGGCCGAACTCTATGTCAATGGGGCTCTGGTGCAGGCGGGCGACATCTTTGACTGCTTCACCCGGCTGCCGCTCTGTGCCGCCGTTGTGCCGGGAGACTCGGTCGAGGTTGCCCTGCGGATGGTCAGTCCGGGGCATGATGAGGGGGCCTTGGTACGATCGCACCTCCTCTTCGAGTCCCCCGACGAGAACCAGCCTGAACCTGGCTTTGTAGCTGATGAACTGGCCGTTCTCTACCGCTACCTCAAACAGTTCGCCCCTGACCAGCTAGAAGACTTTTCCCAAAAGCTTGAAATCATTGACTGGGAGAGCGTCAATAATCGTCCCCAGTTTCAAGCCTCCCTGCAAACCCTACGCCAGCAGCTCATGCCCTGGAGCAGCTGGATTAAGCAGCGCCAGATCTACTGCGTCGGCCACGCCCACCTCGATTTGGCCTGGCTCTGGCCCGTTGCCGACACCTGGGATGCTGCGGAGCGCACTTTCCAGTCAGTCCTCTCTCTCCAAAAAGATTTTCCTGAACTCACCTACACCCATTCCAGCCCAGCCCTCTTTGACTGGGTCGAAACCCATCGGCCTGAACTCTTTCGACAAATTCAGGAGCAGGTCAAACAGGGCAGCTGGGCCATTGATGCCGGACTGTGGGTTGAGCCAGAGCTAAACATCATCAGCGGCGAATCGATTGTGCGGCAGATTCTCTATGGGCAGCGCTATTGCCGGGAGAAGTTCGGTAAGGTCAGCGAAGTGGCCTGGCTGCCCGACACGTTTGGCTTTAACTGGCAGCTGCCCCAACTTCTCGCCCAGGGGGGTATCCACTGCTTTGCCACCCAAAAGCTCCGCTGGAACGACACTAATGCCTTTCCCCATGACTGGTTCTGGTGGGAGGGGCTAGACGGCACCCGCATTCGCAGTCTTACCCTGCCGTTGATTGGCAGTGATATCGAGCCCGTTGACATGGCCGATTATGCCTGCGCTTGGGAGGCAAATACGGGTATTTTCCAAAGCCTGTGGCTACCCGGTGTGGGCGATCATGGCGGCGGGCCAACGCGGGACATGCTGGAGAAGGCGCGTCGCTGGGCCGGATCGCCGTTTTTCCCTGAGCTAACTTTTAGCCATGTTGGCAATTTTGTCGAACAACTTGCCGCTTTGATTCCTGGTGCCGAACAGGATACGAAGGAGGAAGACGCAACTCATTTCGACCCCAACGGTTCGTCTATTCCGGTTTGGCGCGATGAGCTTTACCTTGAGCTGCACCGGGGCTGCTACACGACCCATGCTGACCAAAAATGGTTCAACCGCCGCTGTGAGGATGTGCTTTACCAGGCCGAACTGTTTTCTTCGCTAGCCGCTCTAATCAGCCAGCACCCATACCCCAAGGCTGAACTCGAAGCGGCTTGGAAAAAGGTTCTCTTCAATCAGTTCCACGACATTTTGCCGGGATCTTCGATTCCTGAAGTCTTTACCGATGCCAATCAGCTTTGGCAGGAGGCGCTGCAGGTGGGCACAGCAATTTTGCAGGGGGCTTTGGATGCGATCGCAACCCATCTCGCCCTACCCAATCCGCCCCAACCCGATGCCGTCCCGCTAATGCTGTTTAATCCCCTGAACTGGGAGCGCTCAGAGGTCGTTTCTATCCAGGCTCCCCATGAGCCGCAGCCAGGATACCGCTGGCAGGTTCAGGATGTATCCGGTCAGGTGCTTTCAGATTCTTCAGGGACGTTTGAATCCGAAACAGTTCTCTTCTTAGCTGTTGCCGTTCCTTCTGTGGGGTACAGGCTTTTCTGGCTAGTTCAGACTCCAGCCGTAGAAACCGAATCCCCTCAACCTCCAAATCACTGG
>JACVRP010000157.1 GCA_014534385.1 Cyanobacteria bacterium Co-bin13 | reverse complement strand
GCACAGTCGCGCCTGCCTGTAACCCGCGTGATGGAGCTGTATAGCGAACCGTAGGGGCGCTCATGGGTTTCTACGAGCGGGATGCCATGCTCCACCCTCTAACCGCCTTCATCGCATCCGATACCGCTGTCCCGGAAGCCCCTCCAGATTACTGGTACGAAGGGCGCTGCCCGTATACGGGGCAGATTTTGCGGCTGCCGAGGACAGGGTTGGCGCGTGCGATCTCAAATTCCCTCATGGCCCAACTAGCCGCTGAGCGTGGCCCTGACACCGAGGGCAAAATGTACGGGGTTTTGCTGGTAAAAACTCCCAAAGGCGATCAGGCTGTCTTGAAGGCGTTCTCTGGGCTGCTAGAGGGCCAGGGCCAGGTAGAGGGTTGGGTGCCGCCGATTCCGGGGCGAGAGCAAGTTGCCTGTGAGGAAGCCAAGACCCTAGCTGCCCTGGATCGGATCAAACAGCGCTTGATAGAACTGCACCACATTCCTGAGCGGGAAAAGTTTAGAGTGCAGTCCCAAGAATTTGAAGCCCGCCTAAAAGCGCTAACCCAGGTTCACCAACAGCGGAAACAGCAGCGACAGGCCCAGCGGCAGCAGACTCAACTCCATGAACCAGAGGCAGTGGCAACTGCTCTTGCTGCCCTAGACGAGCAAAGTCGCCAGGATGGGCTAGAGCGGCGGCGGCTAAAGCAGGAACGGGGAACGGTGCTGGGGCCGCTGGAAGATGCGATCGCAGCCGCCGGCTCCGAGATCCTGACCCTCAAGCGCCAGCGCAAAGAGCTTTCCCGGCGGCTGCAGGCACAGATGCACGAAACCTATCGCTTAACCAACTTCGCAGGCCAGTCCCAACCGATTGAGGCCCTGTCTCAGACAGGCCTGCCTACCGGGACCGGAGACTGCTGCGCCCCAAAACTGCTACATCATGCCGCCACTCAAGGATTAACGCCCCTAGCTATGGCCGAGTTTTGGTGGGGGCGTCCCTCAACCAGCGGCGATAAGTCACCTGGGCAGTTCTATGGAGCCTGCGAAGACCGCTGCCAGCCCATCATGGGCTTTCTGCTAGCAGGACTAAAACCCCTGCAGCCTCTGGTAGGGGCGCAGGAGCCTGCGCTGAGGATAGCGTCTTTAGCGGTGATCCACAGCTCCAGTGCCGCTCCAGCCTCCCCTGCCTTGCCCATCCTCTACGAAGATGAATGGCTGGTCGCCATTGATAAACCCGCCGGGCTGCTGTCCGTCCCTGGCCGCTACCTCGACACTCAAGACAGTGTCCTCAGCCGCCTGCGCCACGCCTACCCAGAGGGGGGCAACCTGATCGCCGTTCACCGCCTCGACCAAGACACCTCCGGAATTCTGCTGCTGGCCCGCGACCCTAAAACCAGCCAGCACCTCAGCCGCCAGTTTCAGCAGCGGCAGGTGCAAAAGACCTACGAAGCTGTCTTAGAAGGCACAATCAAAAGCCTGTCAGGGCTGATTGACCTACCGCTGTCGGCCGACCCCCAGGATCGCCCAAAACAAAAAGTTAACCGGCAAGAAGGCAAGCCCAGCCTCACCCGCTTTCAGGTCATCGCCCCGTCAATTCGCCCAGAAGATCCTCTACAAGCCAAAGCCGCACCCCACACCCGGATTGAATTTTTTCCCCTTACCGGCAGAACCCACCAGCTCAGAGTCCATGCAGCCGATCCAGCAGGGTTAGCCACACCCATTCGCGGCGATCGCATCTACGGCACCCCATCAGCCCACCTGCGGCTGCACCTCCACGCAAGAGAGCTACGCTTTCAACACCCCCATACCGGCAGCGAAATTCACCTGTCCTGCCCAACACCGTTTTAAGAAAGCAGAACACCAGAGCCACCTCAAACCCCCCGCTCCCTTGCCCCCCCCGCTCCCACTCCCGCGCCCGCGTCTCCTCACCCAGAGACAATCGAAGCCCGCCGCCGGGGCGAAGGAAAGAGCGATCGCACCGCCGCCTGCCTCGCCTCAGGCGTTTCCCCTGCCGCATTCCACAGCGTGTCGTAGAAAAAGAAAGAAACGCCCGCATAGCCCCGATCTCGCGCAGAGCGAACTTTTTGGCTGATCAGGTTGATCGGCACAGGAGCATTTTTAAGCCCAGTGAGAATGCCGACTGCAGTAGGAATATGGCCTCGCGCCCGCACGATCTCAGGCTCCTGCAAAACGGCATTGAAGCTGCCAAGGCTGTCTCGGTACACCTGCACGATCAGTTCCTCTACGTAGCCCTCCTGTTCCCAACGGGGCCAGTCCTGTAGGTAGCGGCTGTAGGCAAAGCGAGCCGGATTGGGCGAAACGGAGATAACGGCATTGGGCCGATGGGTTTTAACGACTCGAAACACCCGCTCCAGGAAGCGGCTAATCTTGTCTGCCCGCCAGCGCATCCATTCTGGGTCTTGGGGATTGGCTGGAGGTGTGCGGCCCCCGTGTTCTCGCTGGTAGAGTGCCACGGTGTAGGGGTCGTAGCCAAACTCGACGGGCAGGCCAAAGTGGTCGTCGAGCTGTAGGCCATCGACATCGTAATTGGCCATTAGCTCCGCGACCAAGTCCAAGATAAACTGCTGCACCTGGGGATGGAACGGGCTGAGCCAGACGCGTGTATGGCGGCCCTCCTGATAGAGCTTGGCCTGGGGTGAACTGCCCCGTTTTTGAGTCAGCCAATCCGGGTGGCGCTGGGCCAGGGGAGAGTTGGCCGGAGCCATAAAGCTGAACTCAAACCAGGGAATGACGCTGAGGTTACGGGTGCGGGCTAAGCCCACCAACTCCTGCAATAGGTCGCGGTTGCCCTGGGCAGCCTCTAGCGCCTCATTGCGCCCCTGGTCTTCCAGGTCAGGATAAATGCCCTGCTTGTAGCCAATCTCACGGGTGGCAACAGCGCTGGGAAACAGCGTATAGCCCCAGCTCCACACGGCAGGGTAGAGGGTGTTGAAGTTTGAGGCAGCGAGCCGATCTACGGCCAGTTCTAGCCCCTGTCTGGAGAACAGCACATCGCTGTCTACATTTGTTATCCAAACGCCGCGAATCTCGCTGTCGCCCCGAGCATAGGCCAGCGGCACTGAGCCTGCTGGCACCCTAGCACTAACCCAACTCGGCACCAGCACCAGCCCTATGACCAGAGCTGCCAGCAAGCAATAGCGTAAGCGTTTCACCATAGTCTCCCAAAGGCGGTTCTCTTACCTTAGGAGAACCCTTACCTTTTTGGATCTCCGCCTTCAGCGGGATGATCTCCGGAAAGACAGGGCGCGGAGGCTTGGCTACTTTTGCTGTTTAGCCTTTGCCCTAGAGATGGAATAGCGATGTGTTCTTGGCGCAGCTACCGGAGCGGCGGAATCACGTAGGGGGACTCGATTCTTTCTACCGCACCCCGCGCTGCCAGCGCCTGGTACAGCATGGCCACAATTTCTGCGCGGGTGGCGGGCTGTTCTGGCCTTAGCAGTTCAGGGTTGGGATGGTTGACGACCAGCCCGGCTACCGCCGCTGCAGCAACTTTACCCCTGGCCCAATCGGGCAGCTCGACATTGTCTGGAAATCGGCTCAACACCTCCTGGGTGTAGGGCGACTCTGGTATTGCCAACCCGCTCACTAGCGTCACCAGGACTTGCGATCTCGGCACCAGCTGATCAGGCTGAAAGTCTCCCTCTGGAAATCCCCGCATGTAGTTGGCGGCCACTGCCTGTTGAATCGCCTCCGCGGCCCAATAGTCGGGGGCAACGTCGGTAAACTGAGCACTGCCAGGAGCTTGAGACGTGATCAGCGATTCGTTTAGAAGCGCTGCGAGTTCGGCCCGCGTCAGCTCTCGATCGGGCTGAAACTGCCCCTCTGGGAAATCGGGTAAATAGCCAGCTTCAAAGAGCCGAACAATGAAGGGGTAAGCCCAATGGTTGGGCGGCACGTCGGAAATATCTAGAGGCGGCGGGGCAGTCGTGTCTGGGGCTGCCGGGATTGGGTCGGCGGTCGTTGGGGCTGCTGCCACTTCTGGGGTGGGCCGAGGAGCAAAGAAGGGGCCAAAGAAGCCACCGGCTGCAGCAGGGTCTTCTAGCGGCGCTGCCCCAACGCCTGGGCGAACGGTTTCTGGAACCCTGTCTCGTCGCAGCCGCTCCGCCTCTAAGTCCGCAGGATCGCCTGGGACGGGAGCTACCTCCGGGCGAGTGCGATCGCCCAACGGGGCTGCCGCCGGATCGCCAAGATTAAATAGGCCAATGGTTTGCAGGCCTGGTCGAGTCAACCCCCAGAGCAATATGCTGCCCAGTGCCAAGAAGGCGACAATCACAGCAATAAACTCATCAAAATTGAGCGGTGGGGTAGTCGAGCTGTTGGATCCGATGCGATCTCTCGGCGTTTCTCCGGACTCAGGCGGCAGGTTGACCATAGACAAGACCCTCTGGCAGTGAGTTCATATTAACCCTACCTAGTAAAAGTCTTTAGTCAATAGTGATAGCAGTTTGGGGCGCAGAGACCTGCGCCCCAAAACTAAGCCCCCAAAACTGGGACTACGCGTTGACGACGACCCCACCGTTCGGGTGCAGCACCTGACCTGCGATATAGGAGGAATCGGCCTCGGAAGCCAGGAACACAAACGAGGGGGCAACTTCGCGGGGTTGCCCTGGGCGCTTCATTGGCACCTGCTGACCAAAGGACTCCACCTGCTCCTCTGGGAAAGAGCCAGGGATAAAGGGCGTCCAAATCGGGCCGGGGGCTACACCATTAACCCGAATACCTTTTTCGAGCAGCGGCTGGGCAATGGAGCGGGTAAAGGCCAAGATTGCGCCCTTGGTGGTTGAATAGCTCAGGAGCTTGGGGTTGCCTTTGTAAGCGTTGATCGAGGTGGTGTTGATAATCGAGCTGCCCGGCTGCATGTGGGGCACAGCAGCTTTAGTGAAATAGAACATGGCGAAAATATTGGTGGCAAAGGTTTCGCCAAGCTGGGCTGCATCAATTTCCTCGATGCTGGTTTCTAAGTACTGGACGCCTGCATTGTTGACGAGAATGTCTAGCTTGCCGAGTTCCTGAACCGTTTGCTGTACGGCTTCTTGACAGAATTTTTCGCCGCGAATATCGCCTGGAATCAGCACACAGCGGCGACCATAGGATTCAACTGCCTGTTTAGTCTCCTCGGCATCCTGATGTTCGTTCAAATAAACAATCGCAACATCGGCCCCTTCTTTGGCATAAAAAACCGCAACCGCTCGGCCAATACCGCTGTCGCCTCCGGTAATCAATGCGACTTTGTCCTGCAGCTTGCCGCTGCCCTTATAGTTGGGGTCATCATATTCGGGTCTGGGCGTCATTTCTGCCTCAGACGCTGGCATTTTGTTTTGGCTCTGGGGAGGAATTTGGTCGGAGGTTATAGTCATGATGAATTTCTAAGTAAAATTGCCTGAAACCATTCTCAAAAGGCTTGATCAGGGCAAGACCATGCCCTGATCAAGATCACCTGCAAAGGATTAATAGGCTGCTTGAGCTAACGGTTATCTCATGCCAATTTGATTTGAATCTGCGCTAAACGGAGTGTTTGATAGGGGTGTAGGAGGCTACACCCAGGTCAAGGTTTAGCGCAGCTTGAAAAAGAATTGGTATCAGGAGCTATGACTACATTTGAGAGGCCATTTCAGTCTGGAGCTGCTTTTTAGCTTCCTTAAACTGAGCGCCCATCTGTTCACGCTGCTCAGGGCTCATATTCTTCCGCATAGCGGGGAAGACCTCATTTTCCTCTTGGCTGGTGTGGTGGCCCACCATGTCTCGCAGCTGCTGCAGGCAGGCATGAAACTCATCCGACTGCGGGCTGAGGGACTTCATCTGGTTCAGCACAGACTCCATCTCAGCCTGCTCGTCATACAAATCTTGAGTGTCGCCCTCACCGTAAAAAGAGCGAACCTGGGGATAGACTGCTTGCTCTTCGGCTTTGGAATGAACAATCAGATCTTTGTAGAGTTGTCCGAAGTACTCCTCGCTCTTTTGGCTGTCAGAAGCATTTTTGATCTCCCGCATCAGCGTCTTGGCCTTTTGGTGATCCATAAAGATCAGGCTCATGATGTCGGCGTCTTCGTTGTCAGATGTCTGAGTCTTAGCACTGCCCAAAACGCCTGTCATTGCTGCCATCGCATCCTGCATGCGGCCCCAAATGCTCTGGTCGGGTTCTTGTCCGGTTAGTTCCTGGGTGCCAACATACTCCAGCAGGCCCTTGAGCTGTTCCTGGTGCGCCCGGTTCTCGAAGTTAACGGTGTTGAGGGGTGCGATCGCAGCTTCAATATCGGCCCCAACGACCTGCCCAGCTTTATGAATTAGCAGGCCTGTCATGACCTGTCCATGCTTCAGCAGCTCATGCTGAGCTAGCTTTTCGTAAAGGCTTAGGTCAGAGCTGCCCATCGATTGCTCTACCTGCTGAACCAGTTGTTTGACGGTTTCCTTGGGTTCGCTCTGAATACCGTACTGAATGATGCTGGTTTCCAGGATTTTCAGGTTTTTTTCATCGTCCTCCAGCATGTCGTGAATGCGGCTGCGCACCTTCTCATCTCGACAGTCTTGCAGGAACTGACGCTCATTGTTAATGATGAGGTTTTGAGTAGCCCGCATACCGGCTAGCTTCTCTGCGATCGCAGTGCGTTTGGCATCCGTTAATGTGGTGACCATGCTTAGCTCTTCCTCAGTAGGACCGTAAAAATACAGCTTCACGGTCGCACACCCGATATTGAACGCCATCGTCCACTTGATAGAGGGCTTTAAAGGGAGCAAGCAGCAGGCAATAAGCGCCGAGTTTGGCCGCTGTTGTAGATGAGATAAGTCGCTTTAAAGGGCGATTGAGATAAAGCTATGGTAGGGAAAAATAAACTAGGTTTCTGTCATGAATTCCTTCTAAGAACGAAGGATGTACTGAGGTCGCTCTTAAGCCACAATGGAGGTCTTAGGCCGGGCAAAAATCATGCGCCCAGCCGAAGTTTGCAGCGATCCGGTGACAACTACACCCACTTCCTCACCGATGTAGTCTCTGCCTTCTTCAACCACGACCATCGTGCCGTCATTTAGGTAGCCGATGCCCTGGGCAGGTTCCTTGCCTTCTTTGACAATTTTGAGATCGATGTCGTCGCCGGGCAGGTAAGAGGGGCGAATGGCCTGGGACAGGTCATTAATGTTAAGCACCTGAACTTCCTGAAAGCTGGCGACTTTGTTGAGGTTGTAGTCGTTGGTGAGCAGGGTGGCATTAAGTTCCTGGGCCAGCTTAACCAGCTTGGCATCCACTGTTGAGATGTCCTCGTAATCTTCAGAGTTAATCAGCACTCGATTTGGGTAGGCTTCACGAATTCGATTGAGAATATCTAAGCCTCGTCGGCCCCGCGTGCGCTTCTGATCGTTAGAGGCATCGGCAACCTGCTGCAGCTCCTGTAAAACAAACTGGGGCACCAAAATTTGCCCCTCCAAAAATCCGGTTTCTAGCAGCCCCTCAATTCGCCCGTCAATAATGCAGCTCGTGTCCAGCACTTTGGTCTTTGACGGTTTGAGGGTGCCCTCAGCCAGCAGCATTGACTCCATGCTGTTGGGGTTGATGAGCCGCAGCAGAGAGCGACCGTGGGTATCGGCCAGATTCATGCCCGACACGGCAAACAAAACGCTGCCGAGAACTGCTGTCATTGGCTTGATAAAGCCAAATTCTTGGGGGATGGGCAGCAGGAACAGAGGTGCCAGCATCAGATTGGCAATCAGCAGGCCCAGCACCAGCCCTACGGCGCGAGTCAGTAGACGCTCTGGGGGCAGCTCTTTAATCTGACGTTCTAAGCGGCGGTAGCTGGTTTGCATGACCAGCCCTAGCCCTGTCCCGATCAGTGCGCCAAAGCCTGCCGTGACTGCACTTAGGCCCTCCAGGTTAGTAACTTGCTGCAAGATTCGCTCTGGCAGCAGGTCAACGCTGTAAAAGCCAATTCCTGCCCCTGCCAGGATGAAAGAAAATACAATAAGTGTGTCCAGCATGATGAGCAGCCGTTCAGGCGATGGTCTCCAGGGAGTGGGAGCTTAGGCCCCTCTCCAGTGTACTCCGGAGACCGATTGCCCAATCGCGGTTGCCGGTGGGTAATCTACCCTGGTCAAACGCTTGAGCGGTCTTCAGCTGGATTTTCAGAGCTAAGCTGGCAAAAGTATACCTCTATAAATCCGTTGCTGGGGT
>JACVRP010000065.1 GCA_014534385.1 Cyanobacteria bacterium Co-bin13 | reverse complement strand
GTGATCGGTGCTTATACAGTCTGCAGCCAGTTCATCAGGTGGCACGTCAGGTTCCCTAGTACATAGGCAGATGCCATAAAACAGAATTGTCAAGATTTTTGCGGGCTCATCGCTGAAAGTCGCCCATTTATCAAGATTTGCGCGGATGAGTTCAAAGAGTTATTACGGTGCTCCAGGTCTGTATAGGGAAGCTGTTCCGGTCCACTAAAGTGAGAACGGGGCACTCATTTGAAAGGGCAATACCAACTATTAACTTACGTCAGGAAGGAGGGGTCGATGAAATCTACTGCACAGGCTAAATGGGTACGGCAGCCCTGGTTCGTGAATTCGGTGCTGCGTAACGGCTTTTCGACTCCTTTGCTGGCGCTAGTTGCCCTGGTTTTGAGCCTGCTACCGATGGCAGGGGGGCAGGCGGCTACTCCGCTTGAAGAGGGGCAGCCGGCAGGGGAAGCATTGCTGACTCAAGCTAGCACTCCTACACCCGCTTTTCCGGCCAATGGGGTTTACCTCTATGGTCAGGTACCAGAAGCAGATCAGGTTGGCATGGGCTATATGGTGTTTGAGTCTGATAATCAACGCCTGGTGGGTGCGCTCTATATGCCTAACTCCTCCTTCGACTGTTTTCGAGGAGAGATTCAGGGAACGGAGCTGGCAATGATGATTACCAACAGCTACACGCAGGAAGTCTATCCCTATGGAGTGGCTCTGGTTACGGAAGATGCGATCGCATCTTCTGCCGGCAGCACCCTTGCCCCCCTCAACCTAGACGGGTTTCATCAGCTCCCTAACCCCAGCGAAAACGACCTGAGAATCCTCGAAACCTGTAAGGCCAATCTGCAGCTGTAGAGGCTCGACCCGCCTAAATAGCAGTCCCCCTTGAATAGCCCTGCACAGTGACTGTGCAGGGCTATGTATTTTATGGGTTTGGGGTAAACGGCTGGCACCCCTTGAGACCCAGACCAGGATTGGTGCGGTAGGTCTCCTGGGGCAGCCAAACCGATATCTGAAACTGCTGGTCAATGAAATAAAGGTAGTCTACGTCGGGGTAAAACTTTAGCCCAATTTTTAGGTTAGAGAAGTCGTCTTCACAGATCTCAAACCCAAATCGGACAACAATTTGAGCCGCCAAACACTCAGGTGTATCAATAAACTCTCCGGCAGTTTCTCGTTCCTCAGCAAAGGTGGCTAAAAAGCGGCTCAGCGTGCGCGTTACCTTTTCCGGTGTGCCGTTGCGGCTGGCATAGATAATGACAGGATTGCCTTCAACTAAAATGTGACAGGGGGTAGCCATACATCAAAATTCCTTATTTCCCTGACCAAAACCTCAGGCACTCGCGGGGAAGCTTTTTGCTTCCTAGCTATGATAAATCCGCCAGGTAGCTTCGCTGTCAAACTAGGACACATGGCAAAAACCTTGTTACCAGCTTGACTGCCAGCGGACTCGCGCTATTCTATCCTGTAAGCCAGACTAGTTGATTCGGTGAGGCGTGAACGCAGCAGAACAGGCCAACAGTATCGAGTTTGCCAGCAAGATTGCCGCCGTTGTGCGCCTATTTAAGACGGCGTTTCCTGATTTGCGGGCCGACCTCAAGCCCTGGGCAAACGATGCCGAAACTCGCGAACTGGTTGACCCCGACTCAATTGACGTCGGGTTCCATTTTCCGGGGGTGAGTCGTCTGTTTAGCTGCCGCAGCCTGCTAGTTCAGATTCGCTTCTATGAGGACCCCGAAACTCAGGTGCGGCGGGTAATCGGCTTGGAGGTCGCAGGGTTTGACCACCGGGGCAAGCGGTGGACTCTGTCAACTATCCATGATTGGACCTTTACCGGTGATGGGGTGCCCGACTATACGGTCGGCGACCGGCTGAAGCAGTGCTGTCGGGAAGTTTTTGAAGTGTTTAACGGTCCGTGAACCCAGCCTAGGAAATGAGGATATGAATACCGAAGCGGTTGGGCACTTGCTGGAGGCACTGGTCTTTGCGGCTGACAAACACCGCGACCAACGCCGCAAGGATCAGCAGGCAACGCCCTACATCAATCATCCAATCGGGCTGGTGAGTATCCTCTGGCACGAAGCTGACATTTACGAGCCAATTGTGCTGATGGCGGCCCTGCTACACGACACCGTGGAAGACACCGACACTCAGTTCGTTGACCTGCAGGAACGCTTTGGCAAGGATGTCGAGCAGATAGTTCGTCAGGTTACCGATGACAAGTCGCTGCCCAAGGCCGTCCGCAAACAGCTACAAATTGACCATGCAGCCAAGATCAGTGACGCGGCAAAGCTGGTCAAGCTTGCGGATAAAATTTACAACCTGCGCGATATGGTCAATTCGCCTCCGGCCGGCTGGTCGCTAGAGCGGCAGCGGGAGTACTGTGAATGGGCCAAGCGGGTAGTGGATCAGATGCGGGGGGTGCATCCCAGGCTGGAAGCACTGTTTGACGATGCCTATGCAGCAGCTGTGGCCCGTGACCTGACCTAGCTGTTTTGGGCTTTGCCTGAGGGCTAAGGCTTTGGGCTAAGATGGAAAGCTGCACAGAATACTCTGCTTCCCTTCATTTAAAGCACCATGAGCAAAGGCACGCTGTTTGATAAGGTTTGGGATTTGCACACCGTTGGCACCCTGCCCTCTGGCCAGACCCAGCTCTTCATTGGTTTGCACTTGGTGCATGAGGTGACCAGCCCTCAAGCCTTTGCCATGCTGCGGGAGCGGGGGCTGAAGGTGATGTTCCCGGAGCGCACGGTGGCCACTGTCGATCACATCGTGCCGACCGACAACCAGGCCCGTCCGTTTGTCGATAGTCTGGCCGAGGAAATGATTCAGTCCCTGGAGCGCAACAGCCAGGAGCACAACATTGCCTTTTACAACATTGGTTCGGGCAGCCAGGGCATTGTCCATGTGATTGCGCCCGAGCAGGGGTTAACCCAGCCCGGTATGACGATTGCCTGCGGCGATAGTCATACGTCTACGCATGGGGCTTTTGGTGCGATCGCATTTGGCATCGGCACCAGCCAGGTGCGTGACGTGCTGGCCTCCCAAACCCTGGCCCTGGCCAAGCTCAAGGTGCGGCGCATCGAAGTCAACGGCACCCTAAAGCCAGGCGTGTACGCCAAAGACGTGATCCTCCACATCATTCGCAAGCTGGGCGTTAAAGGCGGGGTAGGCTTTGCCTACGAGTATGCCGGAGAAGCCATCGAGCAGATGTCGATGGAGGAGCGTATGACCCTCTGCAACATGTCGATTGAAGGGGGGGCTCGCTGCGGCTACATCAACCCCGATGCCGTCACCTACGCCTACCTAGAGGGCCGTGACTTTGCCCCCAAAGCAGCCGAGTGGGACAAGGCCGTTGCCTGGTGGGACAGCCTGCGCAGCGATGCCGATGCTCAGTACGACGACGTCGTGGTGTTCAATGCTGAAGATATTGCCCCCACGGTGACCTGGGGTATTACGCCTGATCAGGGCATCAGCATTGACGAAATGGTGCCCACCCCCGATCTGCTGGCCGAAAGCGATCGCGCCATTGCCGAAGAAGCCTACGTATATATGGACCTGCAGCCCGGCAACCCGATCAAAGGCACCAAAATAGACGTCTGCTTCATCGGCAGCTGCACCAACGGCCGAATCAGCGACCTGAGGGAAGCAGCTAGAATCGCCAAGGGCAGACAGGTAGCCGAGGGCATCAAAGCGTTTGTAGTGCCAGGCTCGGAGCGAGTTAAGCAGCAGGCAGAAGCCGAGGGCCTAGACCAAATCTTTGAAGCAGCAGGCTTTGAGTGGCGTGATGCAGGCTGCTCCATGTGCCTAGCAATGAACCCCGACAAGCTTGAGGGCCGCCAAATCAGTGCCTCCTCCTCCAACCGCAACTTTAAAGGACGGCAGGGCTCCGCTTCAGGCCGCACGCTGCTGATGAGCCCGGCGATGGTGGCCGCCGCCGCCGTTAGAGGACAGGTTGCCGACGTTCGAGAACTGCTGTAGCCGGTCTGCGCCCCTAAGGGTTAAACCCAAAAACCCACAAACAAGCAGCTGAGCCTGCTTTCCGGTAGGCTTCTTAACCGAGGCTTTTCCTGAGCTTAACTTGTGAAGGGGGTGCTCTTAATTTCTAACCCCCACCATGTAGCTAGGTGCACTGCTGGCACTGTACCTGGCTCTAGGTGTTTGCTTTGCAACTTCAGGAAAAGCTCCAGAGCGCTGCACTTTCCATCTTGAGCGGTTTACCTGCCAGACGCGTTACTTCTGAGAACTCAAGGTAGGCTGTGTGTCTGTAACCTCGCTCCTGACTGGTACGGCTGTTAATACGCCCACTCATCAGACCTTTGTTGAGCTGCTAGAGCAACTCTATCGGGAACGGGCTTTGGTGCCGTTTCCAATGGGTCGAGCCATTCCTCTGAGGGGGGAAGAGGTGCTGGTCATTTGTCGAGGCGTGGTGCAGCTGTTTACCATTCAGCAAGATGGCAGCGAGACGCTGCTGGGTTTGGCCGGTCCCTCCATGCCGGTGGGCCTGCCGCTGACCGTGGTTGAACCCTACTGGGCTACCGCACTGACCGACGTCGATGTGCTGCCCCTGCCGCTGACGGAAATCGAGGCGTCCCCCATTCTGATGGCGGGCATCTTTCGCAACCTGACCCTGAGGCTGCAGCAGGCTGAAGCCTGGTTAGCCCTTTCTGGCAAGCGCTTAGTTGCCGACCGCCTCAGGCACCTGCTGCTGCTGCTGGCCAAGGATTTTGGCTACGTCGAACCAGAGGGAGTGCGGATTCCGGTGCGGTTGACCCATCACCAGCTAGCGACCGCCATTGGCACGACCCGCGTAACAGTCACCCGCCTGCTCAAGGACTTTAAGGCCGAGGGCTGGATGACGATCGATCAGCGCAATATCGTACTGCGGATGGATCAGCGCTTCCCGACCACCCACCAGCTGCACCCGCTCTACCGCGCGTGAAGGTGCTCGCCCGCTTAGCACAGAAACTTATGCTGTTTTAGGCCGTCTATAGTCCTGACTACGGTGCCTGGACGGCCGGCAAAGAATGCTGCCCTTTCTGCCGTGAGGCCAGAAACTTTAATGTCTCTGGCAGATGACGAAGTCTGCTGCGGCCTATCTGAGGCGAAGCTCGATCAGGATCTGTAGTTCCAGAAGCTTGTCGGAACCCAGCGAGACTGGCAGCCTTGGGTTTGGGCAAGCTATGGGTGCAGCTGCTACAAGGCGTTGCGGCAACTGCAATCTCGTTCCTAGAAAATTTGTGCCAACAAATTGGCTGAGCTGTTACCTCTGATACAGGGAACCCTCTTGACTGTCGGTAAATTCTTCATTTAAGATGCCTGTTTTTTTGGCTGTCTACGGCTGAACAGGAGCTTAAACCATGCTTTTCTCTGGCCTTTACAATTTATTTCTAACTTGTCAAGTATTAGTAAATTTCAGATGGGAAAGGCAGGCAGTCCCACCGTATTTCGCTTTACTGGTTTTTATGAGTAGGCTCAAGTTCTGTCAGCTCTGAAAGAATTTTGAGTCGCTTGAGATGAGATTTATAGACTTCTCTTGGAATTAATACCAATTTGAAGAGAAGCAAAAATTGGGGGATAGTAAAGCGCCGCCTCAACAATGTTGTTGCGCTTTTTATCTGATCCATGAGTTCTTCCATGCGTTCTATTAAACATCATTCTGACCCACAGAAATAAATGCTAGAGAGCAAAAACTGTTGCTCGTGAGAGAGGTTTTTTTGTTTTCTGGTTGTTTAATATGTTCTGTGAGCGTTGGCTGATGATAGTGGGACTCGCTAACCCATGTCCGTCAGATGCCTCTGTCAATACAAAGGGTTTTACCTGAATTTCTTCACGCCCAAACATTTTAGAACGTGCGATTTTCAAGGAGATTTTGTAGCGATGACCGTAACAACGAGTAAACAGTTTGAGCGGGTTTCTGCCTGTATTCGACCACTTCTAAATCGGATCTATCCGGCAGACGTAGCTGAGCGCTTAGTGGATGATATCTATAATCTGATGGGTCCCTGGCTATGCCCATCCGGGGAGGAAAACCTCAAGAAATGGAGCCATAACAACGTTCTTCTGATTACCTACGGAGACAGTATTTGCAGCCAGGATGGCCGCAAACCTCTGGAGGTACTGGGAGAGTTCTTGGAAACCTATGTTGAAGGGGCTATCACTGGGGTTCACATCTTACCCTTCTTTCCCTATAGCTCAGATGATGGCTTTGCCGTAATTGACTATCTGCAGGTCAATCCAGAGCTGGGAGATTGGGAAGATGTTAAGCACATTGCTAATCACTTCAACTTAATGGTTGATTTGGTGATCAACCATATTTCCAGTCAGCATGAGTGGTTTCAGCAGTTTAAGCGAGGGGAAAAGCCAGGCGCTGACTATTTTATTGAAGTTGATCCGGATAGCGACCTGGCTCAAGTAGTGCGCCCTCGCAGCTCGCCGCTGCTTACCAAGGTAGAGACTACCCAAGGTTCCAAATATGTCTGGACCACCTTTAGTGACGATCAGGTAGACGTAAACTTCCAAAATCCAGATGTCCTGCTGGAATTTATCAAGATTATTCTGTTTTACGTCAACGCCGGCGCTCGCTACATCCGGCTAGATGCGGTTGGCTTCCTGTGGAAGAAGCTATGCACCAACTGTATGCACCTGCCCGAAACCCATGCGGTGGTGCGCCTGCTGCGAGAAATGCTGCAGCTAATCGATCCGGGCATCGCGCTGATCACTGAGACCAATGTGCCGAATCGGGAAAACCTGAGCTACTTCGGCAACCGCAATGAAGCCCACATGATCTACAACTTCAGCCTGCCACCGCTGCTGCTGAATGCGCTACTCCAGGGCAAGTCTGACCACCTCAAGACCTGGATGATGAGCATGCCGCCTGCTCCCATTGGCTGTGCTTACTTCAACTTTACGGCCTCCCACGACGGCATTGGTATGCGTCCGGCAGAGGGCCTGTTGACCGACATGGAGTACCAGGAACTGCTGGCAACCATGAAGCGGCACGGGGGCGAAATCAGCATGCGTCGCCGCCCAGACGGCAGCGAGTCTCCCTACGAGATCAACATTTCCCTGTTTGATGCGCTCAAGGGGACGGTCAAGGGTGAGGATGAATGGCAGATTGAGCGCTTCCTCTGCTCTCAAACCCTCATGATGTCTCTAGAGGGCATTCCGGCTTTCTACATTCACAGTCTGCTAGCGACGCCTAACTACAAAGAAGGGGTAGAGGCAACCGGCCAGAAGCGCACAATCAACCGCTATAAGTGGGACTACGAAGACCTGCAAAAGAAGCTGGACGATCCCAACACGCCCCAATCGGTGGTGCTGCGCGAACTGCGGCGGCTAATTCAGATTCGGCGACGGCAAACCGCTTTCCATCCGAATGCGACTCAATATACGCTGCATCCGCTAAACACGGCCCTGTTTGCCTTTTGGCGGCAAAGCATGGCCCGCGACCAGAGCATCTTCTCAGTCCACAACTTGAGCAATCAGGTTCAAGAGCTGCGGCTGTCTGAACTCAACCTGGTTGGCACCGATGACTGGTACGACCTGATCAGTGGAACCCATATCGAAGACATCACTGCAATCTATCCGCTGCAGCCCTACCAGTCGGTTTGGATTACGAACAAGATTGATTCTGCCTTTGACGAGTCTGTGCCGGTGATTTTTTAGGCAGGTCTAAGTTGGCCCGCATGGGCGCAATTACCTGCGCCCATCGGCGAGGCTAGAGCCAGATTCTAGATCGGCAGGGGGCGGTGAGTTCCCTTGAAAACATCTGCCTAACGGGTTTCCATTGGCGATAGGATGGTGTTTTGGGCGGTAGCACCTCTGCTACCCTGCCCCTGCTGTCACGGAGGAAGCACCATGTCTGAGGTCAAGTCCGTTACCGGGCGCGGGTTGCCGCTACGGGGCAACGATATCGATACCGATCGCATTATCCCGGCGCGGTTTTTGCGCTCTGTGACCTTCGACGGCCTGGGAGAGCAGGTGTTTGCCGATGATCGGGTCCAGGCCAAAGGCACCCACCCCTTTGACCAGCCCCAGTATGAGGGAGCTAAGATTTTGGTGGTGAACCGCAACTTTGGCTGTGGCTCGTCGCGGGAGCACGCTCCCCAAGCGATCGCACGTTGGGGTATTCAGGCCCTGATTGGTGAGAGCTTTGCCGAGATTTTCTTTGGCAACTGTGTGGCGATGGGCATTCCCTGCTTGATGGCTACCTCTGAGGTAGTGAAGGTGCTGCAGGACGCGGTTGAGTTCAATCCTCAAACCCAGCTTCAGGTGGATCTTGAAGAGATGGAGGTGCGCTGCGATGAGTACGCGGCCCCGGTGCAGATGGCGGCAGGCCCTCGGCAAATGTTTATCAGCGGCACCTGGGATGCCTGTGGTCAGCTGGTGGCCCAGGCAGACTCGATCCGCGCTACGGCGGCCCAGCTGCCCTACATCCGTTGGTAGGGCCTGCGGGCAGGGAACGGCGCAGACCCTACAACCGCTACCCCCAATCCCCCAGTGCCTGGCTAAATGACTAGGAAGTCAATGTTAGCGGGAACTCTGTCTACTATGCCTAAATTGAAGGGGCTGAGGAGCAGTGGCTAACATCTGTTTGCAGAGCTATCGGTTTGCCCTGGCTGAAACGGTTTTTCGCTTTGAGCAGGGGTGCCGTGGCCTGGCTCCAACTGCCCTGTCTCCTGCGGTTGAAGCGGCGGCTCAGCGGCTGATTGATTTGGTGGTAGGGCTGCGATCGCAAGACGGTGGCTGGCCTGCCGATCTGCCCCAAACCCCCGAAAACCTGGAGCCCTATGTGGGTGAAGAGGTCGAGGAACTGCTAGCTGCCCTGGGCCAGCTGGAGCGGCAGCCTGCCCCTGAGCCAACAGCCCAACCCCAGCTGCTGGCGACCCTCATGCCTCAACTGCTGTGGGCCATTGCCAGCAGCGGCTATGAAATCATGCGTCTATTAGAGGGCGTACAGGCCCGCCTTCAACGGTCCGGGGCACCCTCTGTTGTTGGCATTTTGCGGCTGGTGCCGGTGCTCTCGTGGCAGACCGACCAGGGAAAGCTAGCCGTTGATCTCGCGACTCAGTCCGCGCTCCAGGGCCAGGGGCTGTTGGCTGGTGGGACAGTGCAGCTGACCGAGGGGGATCTAGAGGGCACCTTGCGGCCCGTAGGGAACTGGCTCACTGAAATTACCCGGCAGGTCAGCCAGCGTCACCCAGCTTTGCAGGATTTGCTGGCAGTGGGGTGTCTGGTTGAGGCGCTGTCTCCTGGCCATGACTGGTGCTGCGGGCAGCTGAGCCTCTGCTTTTACTTGGCCCTAGAGGCAGCGGCGGCGGATGCTCCACCGCAACCTCCTACGGCAGCTTTTACGCTGGACGACTTTGCCAAAGCGGTCGATGTTTTAAGCCCGTCTCTAGAGGCTGAGCGGGGAGCCCTGCCAGTCGAGCAACGGTTGATGCTGCCGCCGGAAGCAGCGCAAGGGTCGCTGGTTTGCCTGCCCCAGCCCAGCTGTGCCCACGAAGAGACTTTGGCTGCCTGGCTCACCCTGACCGATGAAGGCTGGATTCAAACGTTTTTGCGGGCAGTTGCTCGGGATCTTTTTTGCCAGAGGCTTGCGGCGCTAGCAGGTGCCGCTAAAACGCTGCCAATGGCCCCGCTGGCCCTGGTGCAGGCAGCCTATGAAGCGGCTGGAGCCGTACTGGGAGCAGATGGTCTGTTTAAGCAGACGTTTGTGCATCAGCCGATGCTGCTGACTGACCTCTGGCCCCGGCTGCGCTGGTACTGGACGGGTATTCACCCGCTGGTGATGCAGTTGATGGGGGGAGTGTCTGTCCAGTGGCTGCACCCAGGGGCAACCTGGCAGCGGGGCACGCTCTACCTGCAGCCGGTGGTGGCCCTGCCGCTGGAGGGTCAAAGCGGGTGGCTAGATCTGGCAACCGGACGGCTGCTGCCCACGCCGCCCGAACCTGCACCCTCCAGCACAATTTTAATGCTGCCAACGGCTGAGCTGGGCCATCAGCCTTTGCCCATGGCGACGCTGACTCGCTGGGTTGAGGTGCAGCTGGAGCAGCGATCGCACACCCTAGTGAGCTGCCAGCGCCCAATTGCTGTTGACCTGCACTGGCTGGATCTGGCCCAGGCCCATCAGCAGGCGCACCTCAATTTCTCCTGGCAGTTTGTCCTGCAGGCAGGTAGCTGAGCCAATCTAGTATTCTCAAAGATGAGCATAGACCCAGTCCGCTCCGGGATCTGGATTGTCTCCTGAGGGAAACCTCCGGCTGTGGACTGGACTAGGGTAAATCGGTTAGCCTAAATCTCTCAATGAATGTAGCCTCAGAGTCTGCGCTTTATGTCTACGCGGTGTGTCGGCTGCCAGCAGCCGGGCTAACGTTGCCGCTGGGAATAGAGCGAGAGACAGTTTTGGTCACAGTGGAGGGGATTGCTGCGATCGCAGAAGCCGGCCTTGATTTAGCAGCGCTCCAGGCCGACGATCAGCGCCTCCTAACGGCTGTGCTAACCCATGATCGGGTAATTTTTGACCTGTTTAATCAGACGACGCTGCTGCCGCTGCGGTTTGGCATTCAGCTGGCTTCAAGCAGTCTGGAGAAACACCTGCGGGACAATCTAGAAACCTACCGCCGCCGCCTAACGACCCTGACGGACAAGGCAGAGTACCAGGTAAAGCTCACCCCTACCGAAATTGCCCTGCCGCCGTTACCAGACGGGCTCACTGGGCGAGACTACTTTTTGGCTAAGAAAAATCGTCTGCAGGAGCAGGCTGCCCAGCAGCAGCGCCAGCGAGATGAGCTAAACAGGCTGGTAGCAGACATTCAGGCTGCCTATCCTAAGGTGCAAACCGGGGAGTCTGACGAGGGAATTCCCCGCCTGTATTTGCTGCTGGATAGAGACCAGGCCCAACCCCTGCTGCAGGCGGCAGAAAGCTGGCAGCGACAAAGCCCCCACTGGCAAATTGCCCTCAGCGAGGCGTTGCCCCCCTACCATTTCGTATCGTGAACGGGGTTGACTCTCCAGGGCACTGGACTGTGTAGGCTAGGGGTATGTCCCCATAGAGCAAAAGCCAATGACGACTCTCTCCTTGACCGTGCCCGATATGGCCTGCAGCGCCTGTGTTGATACGATTACTCAGGCCGTAAAATCTCTAGACGCCGATGCGGCCATTGCCGCCGATACCAAGACAAAGGCTGTTAATATCACGACCAGCGCCGACGCCAGTGCCGTCACCCAGGCCATCACCGATGCCGGGTACACCGTAAACGGCTAGTCGTTGGATGAGGATCTCGTAGGATGGGCAAAGCAAAGCGTGCCCATCAAAGCCATAGACACGCAAAAGATGGGCACGGGCTTTCGCCCTTTGCCCATCCTACAGAGCGAATTTGGGATAGCCCAATTAAGCGCAGGCCATCAGCTGATCGACTTGCTTTGCCGTCTCGAAGAAATACGCCGCATTGTCCTCCGGAGTGCCGGGCAGAATGCCGTGGCCCAGGTTGAGGATGTGGCCCCGGTTGCCAGCCTTACGGATGGTGTCGAGGATGCGATCGCGAATGAACGGCTTGGCCCCAAACAGCGCTGCCGGGTCTACGTTGCCCTGCACGCCGATATCGGGTCCGAGGCGGCGGCGGGCATCAGCCATGTCTACCGTCCAGTCAACGCTGACGATGTCAACGCCGGATTCACCCATCAGCTCTAGCACGCCAGCGCTGCCGCTGATGTAGAGGATCAGCGGTGTGTCGGGGTGGACGGCTTTGACCTGCTGCACCACCCGCTGCTGGTAGGGCAGGGCAAAGGTGCGATAGTCCATCGGGCTCAGCTGACCGGCCCAGGAGTCAAACATTTGCACCACCTGAGCGCCGCACTCAATCTGGTAGCAGGCGTAGGCAGCGATATTGTCAGCCAGCTTGCCCAGCAGCGTGTGCAGCATGTCG
>JACVRP010000207.1 GCA_014534385.1 Cyanobacteria bacterium Co-bin13 | reverse complement strand
GGCCTGATAAGTACGTGACCTAAATTAAACGTCGCTGTCATTGCGTTTCGCAAGCGACATGAAACGCTTTAGCGGCTCCAACGGAGCAACGAAGCGCGGCAATCTCCTTGTGGTAGCCGCTTTACAAGGACTGCTATAGCCCTTCGGGCAATAACCCTTACGGGTATGGCTGCGCTAGGGCTTCGCTTTTCTTAAATGCCCCTTGGGCTATGCGCTTTGCTCGCAATGACTAATTAGGGCCATCTACTTAGCTGGGGTGTGCTCCCTTTTCAACCTTTGGCAAAGCCAACCGAAAAATTTAGATTGCGGGCTCTGCGGGGAACTTTAGAACTGTCAGGAATCTTCGAACTCATGCTTGAAGATTCCCCTTAAGTCAAACAGCAGGGCGAACCTGGCGGGATCATGGCACTACTCTCGATGGCTTACGGCGTATTGGGTCCCTTCAGCTTAGTGGGGGCCGCTTTTTGGATTTGGATGCTCTACGACTGTCTCAAGAACAGCCGCCAGGGATGCTACACCTGGGTTTGGATTCTTTTGTTTCTCAATGTGCTGGGCGCAGCTCTCTATTTCGTTATTTGCTGGCTGCCAAATCACCCCAATACCGTTCCAGTTCCCAACTTTACCAACCGCTGGCGGCTGCGCGACGCCCTGTGGCAGGCCGAAGCCGAAGTTAAAAATATTGGCAAAGCCCATCAGTACATCAAGCTGGGCGATGTCCATTACCAGATGGGCAGCTGGGAAAAAGCTGCGATCGCATACGATCAGGCCCTGGAAAAAGAGCCCGAAAACGTTAAGGCGCTGTGGGGATCTGCCTGCGTTGCTATGGATCGCAAACAGCTCCAGGTAGCCAAAGTTCATCTGCAAACTCTAGTGCGATCGCAGCCTGAGTTTTCCTACGGCGATGCTTCAATGGCCTACGGGCAGACGCTCTTTCAAATTGGCGACTTTGATGGGGCTAAGGCTCATCTGCAAACCCATCTCAAGCAGTGGAGCCACCCCCAGGGGTATTTGCTGCTGGCGCAGATTCAGCAGCAGCAGGGACAAGTAGCCGCAGCCCGCGACACGCTAGAGACCATGATTGTCAAAATCAAAAGCTCTACCCCCTTTCAGTACCGCAAGAATCGGCGCTTTGTTAATCAGGGGGAAAGATTGCTCAAGCGCATGGGCAAACAGGCCGCTGCGTAGGAGTATGGTTGAGAAGTCCTTTTCAGCACACTCATCGGGGATCAAGGCAAGCTATGGCAGCGCAATGCGTCTCTACAGCTATCTGATGGGTGGCGGCGGCGGCGGTGAGCTACCGCCAGGCACCAGCTGCTGAATTTGCTGCCAGATGGCGCTGGGGCCAACGCCAAAGACTACCCAGAGCACTAGCAGCACAAACCCTATAAAGAGCAGCGTTCGCAGAGTGGAGCCGACTAGCTTGAACAGCCACCCAGCGAACAGAACAATAACAATCAGCGCCCCCAGAATTAAGATAATTTCCACATCAGCCCCCTACCGCAGCGAAACGGTAGTTTGATGCAGGGTTTCGCTGGATCTGAGCACCTCAGTTCTGGCCCACTGATCAACTGTGAGAATATCGTCTAGGGTGGGGCTGGCTACCAACTCAGCCTGGTGGCGATCGCACACCTGCTCAATCAGCCGGGCGATATCTAGATAGCCCACCTGTTCCTCCAAAAAGAGGGAAACGGCCTGCTCATTGGCAGCATTGAGCACCGCTGTCATGGTGCCCCCGGCTCTCCCGGCGGCATAGGCCAGGTCCATGCAGGGGTACTTGTCATGGTTGGGTTCACGGAAGGTGAGGTTGCCTGCCTTGACTAGATCCAGCGGTTCCCAGTCGGTGTAGATGCGCTCTGGCCAGGAGAGGGCATAGAGCAGGGGCAGGCGCATATCGGGCCAGCCCAACTGCGCCAGCATGGAGGTATCCTGCAGCTCAATCAGCGAGTGGATAATGCTTTGAGGATGGATGACGATGTCGATGTGGTCGTAGTCAAGGCCAAAGAGATAGTGGGCTTCGATCACCTCTAGCCCCTTGTTCATCAGCGTGGCTGAATCGACGGTGATCTTGCGGCCCATTGACCAGTTGGGGTGCTTGAGGGCATCGGCCACCTTTACTTTGGGCAGGTCTTCCACCGGCCAGTCCCGAAACGCGCCGCCCGACGCCGTCAGCAAAATCCGTCGCAAGCCCCCTTCCGGTACGCCCTGAAGGCACTGAAAGATGGCTGAATGTTCAGAGTCTGCGGGCAGCAGCTTAACGCCGTGTTTCTCGACCAGAGGCAGCACTACAGGCCCGCCGGCAATCAGCGTTTCTTTGTTAGCCAACGCGATGTCTCTACCGGCTTCAATGGCGGCCAGGGTGGGCAGCAGCCCGGCACAGCCCACGATCCCCGTGACAACGGCTTCGGCATCGCCGTAGCGGGCTACTTCCACTATCCCCTCGTCGCCAGCCAGAATAATCGGCTGGGGATCGAGATCTGCGATCGCAGCCCGCAGTTCCCCTACTTTGGCCTCATTGCAAATCGCCACAATCTCAGGCCGAAACTGGCGCACCTGCTGAGCCAACAGCTCCACATTGTTCCCGGCGGCAATGCCCACTAACCGAAATTTGTCGGGGTGCTGCTGCACAATATCCAGCGTCTGGGTGCCAATGGAGCCGGTGGAGCCAAGCAGGGTGATCGCTTTCACGGGAACCTCAGAATGATTAGGGATCGACACCTAATAGAATCTCACGGCAGCAGACCTTATGGGTGGCGGATTTGTGGAAAAGGCGAAAGGTCAGGCGGACTCCACACCCTGAACCTACCTGCCCAACACTGCTGTGCCTTCGTAGAAATAGATCCCGGCAATGCAGCCCGTCATGAGAGTCGCCAAAGTTCCGGCCCAGAGAGCTTTCCAGACGACGCTGGCAATGTCTTTACGGCGAGAGGGCACTAGACCAGACAGACCTCCGACGAAGATGCCAACCGAGGGAATGTGGGCAAAGCCGCAGAGCACATAGCTAACAATCACCATGGCCCGGTCGCTGATCACCCCGTCTGCTGAGAGGTCTGCCAGGCCGATGTAGGGAGGAATTGCGGTTTTGAGCAGCCGTTGGCCAATCAGCACCGATGAGGCCCACAGCTCGTTCCACTCCAGGGATACCCCAGTCAAGAAGGTCAGCGGCAAAAACAGCGCCCCAGTGAGCACATCGAAGTTGACGAAGGGGATCATCTGCAGCAGCTCCAGCAGGCCCAAAATGGCAATTAGGGCGGCGGCAATGCCGACAGCCATCTTGACCCCATCTAAAGCTCCCAGAATCAGGGCATCCATGGGACTTTGCTGCTCGGCTTCCTCGATTGCCATAGCGGGCACTTCGCCCAGGGTCTCGGGCTTATCGGTCTCCGGCACTAGCAGCTTAGACATGACAAAGGCGGCTGGAATCGTCAGCACCGAAGCGGCCATCAGGTGCCCAGAAATGGTGGGAAAAACACCTCGCAAGTAGCCCGCATACAGTCCCAGCACGGTCGAGGCGATAGAGCCGAAACAGGAGGCTAGAACGGCGCAGAGTTCACTGCGGGTCATTCTCAGGAGAAAGGGCTTGATTGCGATCGCAGACTCAATCCCGACAAAGATATTCGCAGCCCCCGCCAAAGCCTCAGCCCCGCTGATGTTCATCGCCCAGCGGAAGAAGCGGGCAAAAAACTGCACAACCGGCTGAATAACGTTGAGGCTGTAGAGCAGCGAAAAAATGGCCGCAAAGAAAACGACCTGAGGCAGCGCCCGAAAGGCCAGGATGTAGCCCATCGACAGGTTGTCACCGCCAATGCGATCGCCGGCAACCGGCACAAAGGGCGGCGTCAACGCCCGAGACAGCCAGCGGCCGGCTCCAGCGGGCCCAACCGGAGTTCCCATTTCGGGCACCAAAATTGGCCCAAACAGAAATCGGGAACCGGCATCAGCAGCATCAATCAGCCCATTTAACAGGCCGCTGAGCCAGACCACAGCATCTCGCGTCACCGGGAAAAGAAAAATAAAAACGCCTAGAACCAGCTGAATGCCAATTCCCCAGGTGACTACCTTCCAGGGAATTTGGCGACGGTTCTCTGACCCCAACCAGGCAATGGCACAGAGCCCCGCAAGACCCAGCAGCGAAATCAATCGGAGCAGCATAAGGTACTAGTCCTCCTCAGACCCTCACCCAGTTTTTTCAAGTCATACCTTGAATGACCTCAAAGATACCCAAGTCAGCGATTAAATTCGGTTTCGCTTAAAACTTCGATACTCCTAAGTGACCTAGCTCATAATGGGATAAACCCCGGTAATCCCCTGCTCTATGGATGCCTTTTCCCCCATTCCGCCTAACTGGACCGAATCTGCAGTTCACACCACTCAGTTCTGTTGCCCTCGCTGTGGAGCGGAAACGAGCAAGGCCCAGTCTGTCTGGATCAACCGCCGCTCCCCGGTCTATACCGAAAATCACCGCCGCAAGTGGCAGGAGTTTTACCACTGTGAGTGCAGCACCGTTTGGTGGGCCTGGAGCAGTGATCGGCCGGTGACGAATCTGGGTAGGGGGGAGGAGGGGGTAGATGGGTAGGGGTGGATGAGTGGATGGGTAGAGGGTGGATGGCTAGGAGAGGTGGGATGGTTTTTCGGATTTTTGGGGTTGGCTTGGGTCTGTTGGCGGCTCTTTGGGTTGCCGCTACGCCAACTTTGGCACAGCGTAGCTGTGACCCGTCGTACCCTGATGTGTGTATTCCTGCACCGCCACCAGATTTGGACTGTAAGGATATTCCCCACCGAAATTTCAGGGTGGTCGGCTCTGACCCGCACCGTTTTGATGGCGACCAGGACGGCATTGGCTGCGAAAGGTAGTTTCCCTACCCGCTCAGCCCCTCACCTCTGCCACCCCAGTTCTCTGCGTTTCTCCCGTCTCCGCGTTCCCTATTCCCGCCTTGCTCCATGACTATCCACGTATTCGGCAGCCTCAACATGGATCTTGTCTGCCAGGTGCCGCGTCTGCCAGTACCGGGGGAAACGCTAACGGGCACCCAGTTTTTGACGGTGCCGGGGGGGAAGGGCGCAAACCAGGCGGTAGCGGCGGCTCGGCTGGGATCGTCGGTGCGGATGGTGGGACGGGTTGGTGAAGATGCCTTTGGAGAGGCACTTGTCCAGGGGTTGCAGGCAGAGGGGATTGAGACAGGCGATGTGCAGGTAGAGGCAGGCGTGAGTTCTGGGGTGGCTGCGATCGCAGTTGAGACCTCAGGCCGCAACCACATCATTGTGATTCCGGGAGCCAATGGTCGAGTCGATCGCACCGATGTTGAGCGGCTAGCAGCAAGATTGGCCCCTGGGGATAGTTTGCTGCTGCAGTTTGAGGTGCCGCTGCCTGAGGTGATGGCAGCGGCAGCGGTAGCGCAGCAGCAGAGCGTCACCGTGATAGTCGATCCGGCTCCGGCCCGCAGTGATTTACCAGAAACGTTTTACGGCCTGGTTGACTGGCTCACCCCCAATCAGGTTGAAGCTGAGCAGCTAGTGGGGTTTCCAGTTACTGACGCAAAAAGCGCCGCCGCTGCCGCTCAGGTGCTGCGGCAGCGAGGCGCTAAAGCAGTAGCTATTAAGCTGGGATCGGAGGGCGTTTGGGTAGACACTGCCGCTGCAGCCTTCCCAATGCCTGCATTTGAAGTATCAGTAGTTGATACCGTGGCGGCTGGAGACGCTTTTAATGGGGGCCTGGCCGTTGCCCTCTCGGAGGGACTGCCGTTGTCAGAAGCTGTTCGATTTGCGATCGCAACAGCCGCCCTATCAGTCTCCCAAGCGGGGGCCCAACCCTCTCTACCAAGGCGGCAGGCTGTGGAAGCGTTTTTAACAGCTCACTAATGGTTTGTGAGGTTTAGTGACGATAGTCCCCAAACGGCTATTCAGGGCCGACTGAGAAGCCGTTGGGCCAACCGCGCGCCCCTAATCTCCACCAATGCTGATGGGAGTGCCAACAATTTGGGCCTGGGACAAGTCTGCCCCTTCAAACGAAGCGCCTGTGACCACTGCATGGAAGATGTCGGCCTGGGACAGATCAACCTCGTTTAAGTTAGCGTTTTCTAGAATTGCGTTGGTTAAGAAAGCGCTGTTTAAGTTAGCGCCCTCTAGCGTCGCTCCTGTGAGGTCAGCCCCTTCCAGGTTAGATTCGCTTAGATTCGCTCCCTCTAAATTCGCCATCCTCAAGTCGGCTCCAATCAAGTGAGCTTGGCTCAAGTCTGCCCCTGATAGATCACAGGCGTAGCAAAGATTAGTCTCTAGCAATTGCTGTACATGGGCAGGATTTTCCGCCCGTCCTGGGCCCGCCAACAGTAGGGGAAGTGCCAGCGACACAGTGGTTAGAGCAATAAGTTTCATGGGTTCCCCCTTAGCGTTACAAAATCCAGTTAGCAGTGAATGTTTTAAGCGACTCCTGATGACCTGATGAAAAATTCTCAACTGTAGTGCGCTTTTCGGCCAGAACAAGCATAGAGGCAAGTCTTTGGATAACACCTTTTAGCGTCGTAGCTGTTAAGAAGTAGTGCGCTTTTTAAGCGGTCTTGACGTCAGGCTGAAGTTCCTTCTAACCTGATTTAATCCTGGCACATTCACTAAGCTCTGTCTGTTAGTAAAACCGTACCGCAATGAAATGACACAGCCACCCCGCCAAGGATGGAAACTCACGGTACCTCCTTAGAGAGACTCAGTAATTCAAAGGACTAATAAGTAGATGGCCCTGATTAGTCATTGCGAGCAAAGCGCATAGCCCAAGGGGCATTTAAGAAAAGCGAAGCCCATAGCCTTTCAGGCATCGAGAAAAGCGCAGCCATACCCGT
>JACVRP010000504.1 GCA_014534385.1 Cyanobacteria bacterium Co-bin13 | reverse complement strand
GCGTCAAATTGGTAGGCCTCGAACAGGCCTACATAGGGAAATGCGGCAGAGACAGTTGGCCCGTCTCTGCCGCATTGTACTACTGGGAGTTTAGATCCTTAATGGTCGTGATGATGACCGTGCTCACCGGAATGGTGATGACCATGCCCGTTGTGATGATCGTGGGAGTGGCCATGATCATGGTCATGGCCATGGCTGTGGCCTCGATAGCTCTGAGCCTGTAGTGAGGCCATCGCTGGGTTAACAACCTGCGCCTGAGCCGAGAGTAGGTCAGCGATATGAGCGTCTGCCCAACCTGCTGTCATCTTGAGAAACTCGGGCTGGTCGTTAACGCACTCCATCTGCACGTAGGTGACCTCGGGGTGCTTGCGCCGCAGGCTGCCGATGATGTGCTCGACGTCAAGCAGAGTCTCGTGGTTCTCGGTGGCAAACCCGATGGGCATGAATACCAGAGCTGTCGCGCCTAGATCAATCAGGTTGCGGGCCGCCAGATGGGTGTTGGGCTGAGTCCACTCGATTAGGGGCGTGTCGTGGTTGAGCCAGCCTACCGAAATCAGCGGATAGCGGTAGATTAGCTTTTCCCGCACCAGTTCGTAGAGTTTTTGGCTCTCATCGATGCCGGAGGTAAAGCCTTTAGCCTTGTGAGGGCAACCGTGATTCATCAGCACGATGCCGGTTTGAGAAGGCAGGTGGGCAACGGCCAGATCCTTTTGAATCTTTTCTTCGACCAGATTAGCCAGCAGATCGATGTATTCGGCTTTGTCAAAAAAGGAGGGAATATAGCGGGTACCCTTGAGCCAATGCTCAGTGCCGTCTGCGAGGTCGGCTAGGGCTTTGTTGACCTGCTCTACAGCGATGCCGCTGGTAAAGATGGAATCTACCACCAGGAGGGGGTAGATCAGCAGCTTGTCAAAGCCTTCCTGCTTGATTTGAGCCAGCACCTGCTCGGGCAGAAAGGGCTTACAGAAGTTGTAGGCTTTGAAGACTTTAATGCGATCGCCCCAGCGCTCTTTCAGGGCTTGCTCGACGCCAGCCCGCTGCTTTTCAAAGATGGCGTTGTGGGGAGAAATAAAGTGGTCGTGCTGGTGATCCCACTCGTGTAGGTCAAAAGCTGCCAGCAGTTTTGCCAGGGGAGGATACACCCAGGTGGGCACAGGCGCAAACTTGGCAGTCAGCAGGTTAAGCGCCTGCTCATTGTAGTTAGCGAAGTCTTCGTAGCTTTCGACTTCACCATAGCCCATCAGCAGAACGGCGACCCTGTCATTGCCTGCTTGGTCAGAATAGGAGAGGGGTTGTAGCGTTTCGGGAGTCAATACCATGTTTTAACGTTCAGGCATCGGTATTAGCCTAGCATCCCCCTCCTGGGCATAGGCTTAAGAAAGAAAGGAATTCTCCCTAAGGGTAGAAATAGTGGGGCAAGTCTGCCTTAAAATCGCCAAAAATTGTTAAGAGAAGCGTTTTGGATTCACTTTTAACAAACTACTCAATTTCCTCTTCACTCCGTTCCCGCAGCGTGTCCTGAAGATGTTCGCTGTGCTGCCGCTGGCGGGCTTGGGCCTCACGGGACTGCTCCTCTAAGGGAGAAGTGTCGGCCTGGTGCATTTCAGCCTCGGTGCGGCTACGCATAGCATCCTGCCGCTGGTCTGCCTGGAGCCGCTGGTGGGCTAAGCTCTCGCGGGCGTGATCGGTTTGCTTGTCCATAAAATCTTTTTGAGCTTTAGGTACACCGTAAAAAAGTATTCGTGGTTACACATCTCCCTTTTCGCGGATATTGCCCACGACGTTGTTCACAGGAATTTTTAAGGTTGGTCTCTAAGTAATTGCCAGCTCTGGGGCTGTAGGTTATTTTGGAGGCACTGTCCTCAATGCGCTTACTGCTGTAGGAGGTGGAGATATGGCTGAGTCGGTATTGTGTGCCCATCAAAATCTGGCAAGGCCATCGGCTGACCTGGCTGCTTAAGTATTTCACGCCTAGAGTTAGCCCTTAGAAGCCTTGCCCTTCGTAGGCTTCACTGAGGAAAAAACATTGAACTTAACTGAATTGGGGTGGTGCGATCGCACCGCTCACAGCTTTGCAGCGCTAGCCAGTGGCTCAGGGTTCGTAGCGGCACGAGTCGCGCTGGAATATCGCAGAACGTACCGAATTTACACCGAGCAGGGCGAGCTGCCAGCCCAGCTGAGCGGGCAGTTTCGGCACCAGGCAGCAGAACTAGCAGCCTTTCCGGCAGTGGGGGATTGGGCCATCGTGCAGCTGCACGATGGCGGCACCCACGCCACGATTCACCACGTGCTGCCTCGGCAGAGTCAGTTTGTGCGCAAGGCGGCTGGCGGTAAAACCGAGGCTCAGGTAGTGGCCGCTAATGTAGACACCGTCTTTTTGGTGTCGGGATTGGACGGCGATTTTAACCTGCGCCGGATTGAGCGATCGCTGGTGCTGGCCTGGGAGAGCGGAGCCAGTCCGGTGATTGTGCTAAACAAGGCCGATAGCTGCGCCAATCTGGAGGCGCACCTGGAGGCCGTTGAGAGCGTTGCCCTGGGGGTGCCGATTGTGCCTATCAGTGCTCTGACTAGCCTGGGTCTAGAAGCGCTGGAGCCCTACCTGCAGCCAGGACAAACGGTGGCCCTGATCGGCTCCTCTGGCGTTGGCAAGTCAACCCTGACCAATGCACTGCTGGGAGAAGCTTTGCAGGAGACTCAGGCGGTGCGGGCCGATGACCAGCGAGGACGGCACACCACCACCCACCGGCATCTGCTGCGGCTGCCTTCGGTGGCGCTGCTGATCGACACCCCCGGTATGCGGGAGCTTCAACTCTGGGCCACGGCAGATGGGCTGGAGGCTACGT
>JACVRP010000636.1 GCA_014534385.1 Cyanobacteria bacterium Co-bin13 | reverse complement strand
TGCCAGATCAGAAGTGCGATCGCAACCGTCACCAGCAGCGCTCCTGGCATGGCCTGACTGGCAGGGCGACGCGCCACTACCAGCAGCAAAAACACCGTCAAAATCGGCAACAGGGCAATCAGGAAGTAGAGCAGGGCCATGGGATCGTCACCGGGCGACGTTTTCAGTCTAGAACTGAATTTGGTCGATCACCTCCCGCAGAGTCCGGGCGGACGCACAAAGCTGGGTCTGCTCCGACTCACTCAGGGGCAGCTTCACCACCCGCGTCACCCCCATGCGGTTCACGACGGCAGGCAGGCTCAGGCAGAGATCTTGCACGCCGTAGATATCGTCTAGCAAGGAACTCACGGTCAGCACTCGGTTCTGGTCTCGCACAATCGCCTGTACGATCTGGGTCACGGCCAGGCCAATGGCGTAGCTGGTGTAGCCCTTGCGCTGAATGATTTCGTAGGCGGCGTTTTTGGTTTGGCGAAATACATCGTCCATCGCCTGTCGGTCGGCATCGGGCATGCCCTCGTAGTAGAGCCGCGCTCCGGCTACGTTAGTCTGGCTCCAAAAGGGCACTTCGCTGTCGCCGTGTTCACCGATCACATAGGCATGGAGGCTGCGAGAATCGACCTGCAGCCTGCGGGCCAGCAGGTAGCGAAAGCGGCCCGTATCGAGCACCGTGCCCGATCCCAGCACCCTGGCGCGGGGTAGACCCGACAACTTCCAAGCCGCATAGGTGAGCACGTCTACCGGATTGCTCACCATCAGCAAAATGGCGTCGGGCGCATGGCTGACAATGTCGGGAATTAGCTTCTTGAGAATTTCAACGTTTTTCTGCACCAGATCCAGGCGGGTTTCCCCCGGTTTCTGCGCTGCTCCGGCCGTCACAATCACAATATCGGCCCCGGCCCCATCTGCCATCGTGCCTGCCTGAACGGTCGTGGGTTCGACAAAGGGCATGCCCTGCTCCAGGTCCATCACCTCGCCTTCCAGCTTCTCCCGGTTAATGTCCACCAGGACCATCTCATCAAAAACATTTTGGATCAGCAGAGAATAGGCACAGGCCATGCCCACCTGTCCGGCCCCAACAATGACTCCTTTAAGCGGCCGCAGCGGGTCCACCTTGAGATCAGGCACCGGATTGTTGATAAAAAGCGTGTCGAACATAGGAATCTGAGGATAGAGACGGCAGTGGAGCGGTCTTTGCCTTTCTTGATAGGCCAATACCGAACTTTTACCATCTCCAAAAGGAAGGCTATTTGGCCAAAACCTCAGTAATAGATGGGTTAACTGGGCTAAACCGGGGCAATGCTCCTCATTTTTTCTCAAGAATGGCGCTTTCTGCTGTGCGGGGATCAGGGAGTATCGGCAGAAGCACAGCCAATCAAGTCAGTGTGAGTTAGCCACTCAGGGTCTAGTCGGCGCTAGAAGGCTCAGTTCGCTCGCTGGGGGGGGGGGAAGGATTTTCTTCTAGATAAGTTGGGTTCGATGGCTCTGCCGGGGCAGGCCGTTGGGTTTGAGGCTCGTGTGTT
>JACVRP010000184.1 GCA_014534385.1 Cyanobacteria bacterium Co-bin13 | reverse complement strand
GGTTTGGAGGGCGCGCCCGCTCTCCAAAGGGGGTTTGGGGGCCTGCCCCCAAGCATCAATCCCCGCAATGATGGAAGCGCAGCAACGCCACCGCTGCACAACGTTTTTCTAACCCTCAATTAGGATGACCAGCTTTTCCGTTAGCCGAAGTCCGCAAGCGCTTTGGCGATTTGCGGTGGCGTTCCACACCGAAACGGCCCTGCCCTTTTTCAGGGACAGGGTCGTTTCGGTTAAGCTATGTGCTTCTCAAATAACCTCCAAAGCTAATCCAGTGAACTTGAGCTTGAGGCTAGAGAGGCAGAAATAGGAAACTAAGCTTCGTTCCAAAAATCGCTGATTTTCCCAGGCAAGTACTGGGCAATTTCAGCAACACGCTCTTGGGAAAGTTCTTCCTTGGTAGCTGAAAAAACCGCTTTAATGATAGTTTCTGCGTCTGCACCAGGGAGATTAGCTTCCTGCCGCAGCCGCACGAGGAAGTTGTCGGGCTCGACGTCAAGCTGAGGCCGTAACCGGCTAAGGAAATAAACCAGGGGATTGGTATCGGTCCACAGGTTTTCGGCAACGTCAGGGGCGTCGTCGAGTTCGTCGCTGACTCGATCGACTGCCTCATTGGGCATGACATCGCGCATGGTTCGATACACGACTTCGGCAGCGTGGCGAGCTTCTTTCAAATCCTTTAGATTGCCCTTTGTCTTAATTGTTTCTAGAAATGATGCCTGTGGGGCCATCCCATTTCTCCTTTAATAGTGGGTTTAAATGCAGGTTAATTGCCTGCAGAATCCTAAAACATTCGGGCAAGCGGAGGCGTCACTCAAAGGATAGAAGTCGGCTGATAGGAGCGCTATATAGCTACTGGCAGGAGTCGTTTGTGGTTTTGAAATCAATACAGCGACTTAACTAAGTAGATGGCCCTAATTAGTCATTGCGAGCAAAGCGCTAGCGAAGCCATGCCCGAAGGGCTATAGCAATCCCTGTAAAGCGGCTACCACAAGGAGATTGCCGCGCTTCGCTCGCAATGACAGCGACGTTTAATTTAGGTCACGTACTTATGATTCGAGCTGATTACCGTCAGTGATGACTGATCAAGGTATAGGCGAGGGGCAACGGGGGCCAATTTTCCAGAGCACAGTATTTGACGGTATCCGTTCTACGGGATAGCGTCTTCGCTAAGTTCAGATGTACTATTTAATATAGGAGTTAGCGATCCTGATGGTCAACGCGAGGACACAATGCCCAACCTGCTCCTGATTGAGAGCCCCGGCAAGCTGAAAAAACTGGGCCAGATTTTAGGGCCAAACTGGATTATCAAAGCCAGCATGGGCCATGTCCGTGAGCTTGCGAATGACGGCGAAGACGCCCTTGGGTTTGATCTGGGTGTTAACTCGGTTGAGTGTCGCTACCAGCCCCGCGATGCCCGCTCCAAAAAGGTGCTCTCTGACCTGCTACAGGCCGTCAAAAAAGCTGACAGCGTCTACATCGCCACGGATCCGGACCGGGAAGGGGAGACGATTGGCTGGCATCTGCAGCAGGCCCTGCGGCTAAAAAATCCTCTGCGAGTGGTCTACAGCGAAATTACGCCTCAGGCTGTACGAGCCGCGATCGCACAGCCCCGTACCCTTAATTCTGACCTGGTGGCTGCCGGACGGGCCCGTGACTGTCTCGACAAGTTGGTGGGCTACAAGGGCAGCCGTCACGTGGTTTGGCCTCTCAACAATGGGGCCAAGTCAATGGGCCGGGTGCAGAGTGCGACGCTGCATCTGCTCTGTCGGCGCGAGCGAGAAATTCAGGCGTTTGTTCCGCAGGATTACTGGAGCGTTTGGGTGAGCTATCGGGAGGGTTTCAAAGCCTTTTACCGCAGTAGCCCCAAAGCGCAGCGGCAGTCTGCTCAGGATCAGGCCCAGGAACAAGGCTCTGAGAAGGAGTCGGAGCGGGTGACGTCTCAGGCGCGGGCAGACCAGCTAGTTGCGATCGCACAGTCCCATCCTCACCGGGTGGTTGAGATTGAAGGTAAGCAGACCAAGCAATCGCCGCCGGCCCCTTTCGTCACCTCCACGCTGCAGCAGGCAGCGGGCGCTAAGCTGCACTTCAGCCCAGAGCAGACCATGAAGGTGGCCCAGTCGCTCTATGAAAAGGGCCACATCACCTACATGCGAACTGATTCGGTCATGCTCTCTGCCGCCTTTTGTGAGTCGGTGCGCCAGTACCTGCAGCAGCACGACCCAACTAACGTGCCGCGTAAAACCACCCAGCACCGCGCCATTAAGGGATCCCAGGAAGCTCACGAAGCGATTCGCCCCACCGAGGTCAGTCACGTACCGCAGCAGCTCCAGCGAGAACTCTCATCCGATGAAGCCCGCCTGTATGAGCTGATTTGGAATCGCGCTGTGGCCTCTCAATGTGCCCCCGCTCAGCTGCGAAAAACCCGTGTTGTAACCCAGTCTGGGGAAGCCTACTGGGAAGCCCGAGGCCAGGTGCTGGAATTTGCTGGCTACACCCGCTACTGGAACAACATCAGCGCTGACTCGGTGCTGCCTGCCCTCACCCAGGGGCAAAGCCTAGCCCTCCAGAAGGCCCAGGCCGACCAAAAGCAAACCCAGCCACCGCCTCGCTACAGCGAACCGGCCCTAGTAAAGCTGATGGAGCAAAAGGGCATTGGCCGCCCCAGCACCTACGCCCCCACAATCAAAACCCTCAGAGAGCGGCAATACGTTGAGCTGCTGCAGGGCAAGCTGCAGCCGACTTCCCTAGGGCTAGATCTAGACGGTGCGCTGGAAACGCTGCTGCCGGATTTGATTCAGCCGGAATTTACCGCCCAGATGGAGACTGCTTTGGATGCCATAGCGACCGGGGAGCAGGAGTGGCAGGCCTACCTAAATGGCTGGTACCAGAGCTATTTTGCCCCGGCTTTAAACCAGGCGCAGCAGCAGCTGCGATCGCGAGTTTTAATTCCAGCGCCGAACGGCTCCCCGGAGGCAGCGGTCACGGCTCCCTCTGTACCGCCAACCCCCTCAAAAGCTGCTGGTGCAAAGCTCACCAAAACCAAATGCCCTACCTGCGGCGAGGCTATGGCCAAAATTCCCTCCCGTTCCCCCAAGCTCAAAGCCAAACACTTCCTCAAATGTTCGGCAGCAGGCTGTGGCACCGTGATGTTTTGGAATGCCAAAGCTAAACGCTACGAACTGCCCTATCGCCAGCAGAGCGCCTCGCTTGGGCCTGAGAAGTTCACCGATTATCCCTGCCCCGTCTGTGGCGCGCTGCTAGAGCGCTATACCTACACTCGAGATGGACAGGACAAGGTGATGCTGCGCTGTTCGCTGCTGGAAAACCGTCGCGGTAAGTGTAAAGACGTTGCCTTTTTCCAGAGCCGAGGCGAGTTTTGGTCGCCCAATTTTGGCACCTTAAGGCTGCCAGAGCCTCAGGTAACTTAACTTAAAGGGTCGGGCTAAACGGCAAGATGATTTCTGTGCTGCTATGTTAGTAGTCCCTCAACAGGTTGACGCATGACAGGCACCATCAAACCACCCTGCGACGAGGGGGTCATCCGCGCCAAGCCTTGCTCGGCTCCCTGCCAACGCAACGATAGAGCCTGGGTGCTGGTTGCCACCATTTTGGGTTCCAGCATGGCCTTTATCGACAGTACGGTTGTCAATGTTGCCCTGCCAACGCTGCAGGCCCAGTTAAACGCTACTGTCGCCGATGTGCAGTGGGTGGTGGAATCCTATGCGCTATTCGTAGCAGCCTTGATTTTGGTCGGCGGCTCCTTAGGCGATCATTACGGGCGGCGACGGATTTTTGTGCTGGGCGTGGCTCTATTTGCGATCGCATCCCTTTGGTGTGGGCTTGCTCCTACGGTTGGACAGCTTATTTGGGCCCGAGGGGTGCAAGGAATAGGGGGAGCCTTACTCATTCCAGGCAGCCTGGCCATTATTGGGGCCTCCTTTCCCACCGAACAGCGGGGCGGCGCAATTGGACTATGGTCTGGGTTTACCGCAATTACCTCGGCTGCTGGCCCTGTTCTCGGGGGCTGGTTGATTGAAGCCTTTTCCTGGCGCTGGGTGTTTCTGATTAACCTGCCGTTAGCGGCAGCGGTCATTGTTATTAGTCTCTGGCGGGTACCAGAAAGCCGAGATCCTGAAGCCGCAGGGTTGGACTGGCTAGGGGCATTGCTTGCGATCGCAGGGCTAGGCAGCATTGTCTATGGCTTACTGGAGTATGCCAACGTAGGGCTAACTGGGGCTGTTGTCGGAGCCACCGCAGCCGGAATTCTGATCCTGGGCTGCTTTCTCTGGCTAGAGTCCCGCCTTGTCTCGCCGATGATGCCGCTGAGCTTATTTCGCTCCTCCACCTTCAGCGGAGCCAATCTGCTAACGCTGCTGCTGTATGCCGCCCTCGGCGGGGCTCTGTTTTTTCTACCCTTCAACCTCATCCAGGTGCAGGGCTATTCCGCTACCGCTGCCGGGGCGGCGCTGGCCCCTTTTCCCATCATTATGTTCTTTCTCTCCCGCTGGTCTGGAGGCCTGGTGGGCCGCTATGGGGCGCGTCTGCCGCTCATGGTTGGCCCAGCGATTGCAGCAGTTGGCTTTGGCTTAATGATGCTGCCTGGCATTGGCGGCAGCTATTGGGTGACGTTTTTCCCAGCGGTCGTTGTGTTGGGGCTTGGCATGGCCGTTTGTGTAGCGCCCCTAACGACAGCCGTTATGAATGCGGTCGCGGTGAAAAACGTTGGAGCCGCTTCTGGGGTGAATAATGCAGTTTCTCGCGTTGCCAGTTTGCTGGCAATTGCCCTGTTTGGAATTCTCATGCTGCACCGATTTAGCGACAGCCTGGACCAGCGCCTTACATCGCTGCAGCTATCCACCAGTGCCCAACAGTTTCTAGAGGCCCAACGCGTTAACCTGGCAGCCGCAGCCCTGCCACCCGGATTGAGCCGTGAGGTTGAATCGGCGCTGAACACTGCGATCGCAGCAGCCTTTGTGGATGGATTTCGCTCGGTGATGGGCATTGCTGCGGGGTTGGCAATCACCAGCGCCATTGCAGCCGCACTGATGATTGAGCGCCGAAGACTTCACCCTTAGAAAGGGTTAGTTAAAAAAGGTCAGTCCTTTGCGCCAGCCGTCCTGCGGATATCCCCTCAGGCACTGCTAGAAGGCGTGATTTCCTGGGCAGGATCGCTGCGGGCCAACTGCGATCGCAAAAGCACCAGCACCCAGCCAGAAATGGCAGAACTGGAAACCAGGGCTAACCAGAGATTGGTTCCCAACCAAGCGGGATGATCCAAGGCCCATCCACCCAGGGCAGGGCCAATGAGGTACCCAATTGCCCAGCATTCCGACTCCAGCGCAAAGTAAATGCCCCGCAGCGTTGCAGGCGCTAGCTCTCCCACTAGGGCAGAAGCAGACGGTGCATACAGGACCTCGGCTATGGCAATGCAGGCAAAGGCCAGCAGGATTAGCATGAGAGGGTTGATCGCTCCCAGCCCCACCAGCCACACTAAAAAGAATCCGCCAGCCCACAGTACGAGCGCCCCAAACAAAATCGAGACGTAAGAGACCGACCGCAGCCGCCGGGTGACGGGTAGCTGCAGCACAATCTTCAGCAGGGCGTGCCAAACGAAGAAATAGCTAATGAATCTTTCAGAAAAGCCCGTCTCAGTATTGCCTGCAGGCACAAAGTTAGCTAGGTACAAAGGCAGGGTGCTGCTGAGCTGGGCCGCGTAGGTGGTGAAAAACAGATTGGCTGCGAGGTAGGTGAGTAAACGGCGATCGCGCAGCGCCTGCCCCCAGTTTTGCAGCACGTTGGGAGGATCTGTGTGAGGTTGACGCGTTTCAGGAATCGCCCAGGCAACCACGCCACAAAACACCAGGTAGGCTGCTCCTTTACAGATGAAAAGCGCTCCATAACTCCCTGACATCGCCAGGTATTGCCCTGCGAGCAACGCTCCCAGCCCTAACCCGAGGTTGTCCGCCAGCCGAGTCAGGGCCATTGCTTCAGTGCGATGTTCCGGTGGCGTTAAGTCCGTGGTGATGGCCAGCGTAGCAGGCCAATAAAGGCTGATCCCCAAGCCCAGCAGCAGATTGCCCATAACCAGCCAGGGAAAGGTGCTGGCAAAAGCCAGCGAAAAGCTGCCCAGCGCCGCAATGACCGCCGCAATCAGCAGCGTGCCTCGCCGCCCCAATCGCTCAGAATCGATCGCATTACCCGCCCAAAATCGTCCCAGCGTACCAGAAATACCGCCGCTCCCCAGCGCCAGTCCAACCTGAGTGGCGGAGAAGCCTAAGGTGTTGACGAAGTAAATAGAGGTATAGACCAGGGTAAAGCCTTGCCCGATGAACAGCAGTAGCTGACCCGCCGCCAAAATCCAAACTTCCCGCTTCAGCTCTGGTAGCCAGGCCAGCAGGGCATTAATTGGGTGAAAGGGTCGCTTCATCTGCCACAGCTATGGAATCTAACCGATTTGCGATCGCACGACTTGTCAGCATCGCGCCACAGCGCCCTCTGCCGTCTCGAAGCTGAACAATGGGCGGCAGGGACAGGTCTGCGCTCCGTGCCGCACATCGTTAGCTTAGCTATTTCACCCGCAGGCTGGGCAAGGATAGTCGGGCGAATTGGGTCGGCTTCTGCTCTAAATCACTCTCTAGCTGAGTTGGCAGAGAAATAGCCGCATCAGAAGATTCACCGCCCATCAGATCGTCGATGTAGCGCTGTAGGCATTCTGGGTCTTGTAGGGCAGTGGCTAACTGCTGCTGTAGGGTCAGCAGATGGGCCTTGAGGGCGCTGGGATCGCCATCTGCGATCGCAGGCAGGCTCCGTCGCCAGTCCGTCTGGGTCTGCAGGTCTCGCTGCAGCCAGTTTAGCCAGTCCAGCCCGGTGAGGCAGGTAATGCCCAGCGTCAGGTGCAGCGAGGGGCGATCGCAGGCAACCCCATAGTGCCAGTGTCCTCTGGGAATATAGAGCACATCCCCAGGCTGGAGCACACACTTCAGGTAAGGCGATGCCTGGGGCGGCTCCTGGGGCAGTGCCCGCAGCGCCTCAGTCGGAAAAGGCATTGTTTCTGGGTAGACAAACCACTCCTTAGCCCCATCAATCTGCAGGATAAATATTTCGTGGGTGTCGTAGTGACAGGTCAGGCCCTGCTGCTGGGCTGGAGAGCAGTAGAGGTTGGCATGGACGCGGTAGCCCAACTCCTGGCGCAGGTCATCCACCAGCCCAGAAAGGGTGGGCACCCGGTGGTGCACTCCGTTGACAATCAGAGTTGCTCCCTGATTGAGATAAGCCTGCCACACCTGAGGATCATCACTTTCTGGCAACGACTCACCGT
>JACVRP010000313.1 GCA_014534385.1 Cyanobacteria bacterium Co-bin13 | reverse complement strand
CGATGGCGAACTATCGTCCGATAATGGAAACCAGCAAAATCCATTTCATCCCATACCCGGCAGATACGCTCTACGTCTTGGCAGAAAACCAAGACACAACTGTAGCCCAACTGATCGGCTTAGGAAAGAAGTGGAGAGCCGACGAGGTCTCTGCCTTCGACGGTTCCCTTAAAAAAGAGGACTGGAAGTTTAGAGACTACCTCTCCCTACGCCTTCAAGATGGGCTGTGGGGCAAAAATGCGAACCAAGACCGCAATGCCATTGTCGTGTCTTACTGGTGGGATTAACCCTGCCACACCCTACAGCCATTTCCACTTGAGTTCGCCACCCATCCACCATCAAGGCTGCACCAAAAACTTTCACGCCGATAACGTCACTCGACTATCGCAAACTTCTCCATAGGGGCAAATTTGGCAGCTGTGGTGCTCTGCTTTGGGAGCAAAGTTGCCGCTCATCAGACTCTCGACCAGAGCTTTTGCCTGCTGGTCCATCTGCTGCAACATCCCAGGCTCAAAGAAATGGAGCTGGTCATGGCGCAAATAGGCCAGATACGCATTGGGCTTTCCTGTGGCGCGACTGTAGGCCCAGAGCTGAAACTGGTGATGGTCTGGGCACATTGTTTGGTCGGTCTTAAAATCGAGCACAAAGTCATTGCCCACCAAGTCCACTACCCCGTTGAGCGTGAGGCCGCCCACAGTTAAAGAAACCGGCAGTTCCCAGTGCAGCGTTCCCTGGCGATGGCCCGCGTAGGCCTCGACCTGGTGAAAGTTTTGGGCCAGAGCCAGGGCCTCTTCTACCATTGCCAGCGGCAGATGGGGAGCATGCTTGGCTAGGGTTTCTACCCTATCAACACCAAGTTCCAGGGCTTTGTGGGTTAGTTTGCCTAGCTCCATACCAGGCTGAAACGGCTGATCACCACTGTGGTAGCCAGGGTGGCCATCGACGTGGCGAAACTTAAACCGCAGAGGGCAAAGGGCATAGTCGCTCAGGGCCGTTACGGGCAGTTCGGCAAAGCCTGCCTTAGCGGGCTGCACCATAACCTGCTCCGGGCGTGCGGGCAGAGCTGGATCTACTGACTCAACAGGCTGGGCTAGGGCGGGGTCAAAGGCAATAGGCGTGGGTTCAACCAAAGCCTCAAGGCCAGGCTGCAGGAGATCGAGGCCGCCGCCAGTGGATTTGGCCGCAGTAAGAATGAGGCGATCGCGGGCCCGCGTCAGCGCCACGTATAGCACCCGCTTACTTTCCTGGTGATCAGCTGCTTTTTTCCGCTGCTCCAACAGGGTATAGAGGGCTGACTTTTGGCGTTCCCCCTCCTCATCTTCCAGCTTGATCGCCACCCCCAGCTCCGGGTCAAAGCGAACAACAGAGGAGTCGCCCGACAGCGCCCGCGATAGATCGGGCACAATCACCACCGGCCATTCCAACCCCTTAGACGCATGAATGGTCATGAGGCTGACGGCATTGCCCCCGGCTAGCGCTGGTCGGGGAATCTGCACCTCTCCTACCTGAATATGCTTGAGGCGGCGGACGACTGCCAGCACGTCAAAGCTGCCCGCCTCAAGCGATCGCACCAGCTCCCCAACCCCCCTCCAGTCCGCCAGGCGACGGTCAGCACCGGGAAGGTTAGCAATGATAGCGGTGTAGCCCGTGAGGCGATCGCAAAGCTGCAGCAGCCGAGTTGGGGCTTCGGTGCGGCGGGCAAGCAGCAGCGCTTTAAGAACACCGTCGGCATGGGTCAAGATTGGATCGGTGCTGGTACGCAGGTGCTTCCACCAGCCGATCTTCTCAGGGAGCGACTGGGCAAAGGTGTAGAGGGTGCGATCGCACACCCCAAAAAACGGACTCCGCAACACCGCCGCCAGCGCCAAGCTATCGCTAGGATCCGCCAAAAGTCGCAGCATTGCCCAGGCATCTTTGGCTTCGCGAGTTTCCAGCAAATTGCCGCCGCCCGCCTGCAGAATGGGAATATCCCGAGCCGCGATGGCGTTACCGTATAGCTCTAAGGGCCCCCAAGTGCGCGACAGGATGGCGATATCCTCAGGGCGAATGGGGCGCAGCTGGCCGCTGGGTTTGTCATGCACTAAGTCTCTGTCGTCCAGCATCTTCTGGACCAGATCCGCAATTTTCTGAGCTTCTACCCGACGACACGGTTCAAGGGTGGTATCAATTCCGGTGTCTTCCTTCTGCTCATCGGCTACCGTAACCGTGTAGAGCTGAATTCCCGGAGTTGGCTCTAGGGCCTCCTCGCGGTGAGCGCTGAGGGGTTGGTGCAGATCGGCTAAGACCGGGGCAAACACCTGGTTGATCTGGGTCATCAGCGATCGGTGGGTGCGAAAGCTGAGGCTAAGCTCTACCGGGGAGTCGTCTGCATGAATCCGCGCCTGCCAGTCTTGAAACACCCGCACATCAGCCCGCCGAAAGCCGTAGATCGACTGCTTCACATCGCCCACGATAGTGAGCGTGGCGTTTGCGGTTAGCTTTTCGAGCAGCTGTCCCTGGGTGGGGTTAGTATCCTGAAATTCATCAATAAGAAAAACCCGCCACCTCTGAGCATAGTAATGCTGCACCGCCGAGTCATCTAGGGCTTGCAGGGCATGGACTTCCAGGTCGTTGAAGTCGAGAACGCGCTGCTGGTACTTAGCCTGTTGCAAAAAGTTTCGCGTCCACATAAAGGCTTCTCGAAGGGCAGGCCGTATCGCCTCGGTCTGATCGTCGCCTTCGTTGGGTTCTAAGGTGATCAATCCTGCCTTAAGCGCATTCTCTGCAAAGATTCTCAATGCTTTAATCGCGTCTTTGACTTCGGTTAAAGCGTCCTTGCCGCCCCAATTTTTCTGACTGCCGACATTGATCTTGAGCCCGGCGAGAGCTGCTAAAGCATCCGCTAGATTGTAGCCTTGCTCCAAATCTGCGATCGCATCCAAAGCCTCTGTCCGATAAGCATCCAACCTATCGCCCGGAGCCGTGTAAGTTACCAGGGTGTTTTTGCTGGCTTGCCATTCACCATCGTTCAGTAGATCATTCAGGGCCTGTCGGCGCGTGACTTCTAGCAACGGCAGCCAGTGGTCACGCTCACGCTCTAGCGCCTCCGCTGCCGTTAAAGGATCGCTCAGCAACGCTTGGAGCACCTCTTTCATCAGCGAGAAAGGAACGGTTTCGTACAGAGGATCGGGCAGTTGAGCCAGGGCATCGGCAAAGGTTTCGGCGAGCCAAACAGGGCTATCGATCTCGTCCTGCACTCCAAAGTCAGGGGGGACGCTGGCCCTGTCAGGATGTTCGCGGCAGATCCGAGCAGCGAGCGCATGGAAGGTACTGATCTGGGCAGCTTCCAGTTCTGCTAGCAGGTCAGGGCGGTCGCTCATGTGCTGGGCAATGGTCTGGCGAATGCGCGATCGCAACTCCGTCGCCGCCTTCTCAGTAAACGTAACTGCCACAATTTGCAGCGGCGAAAACCCCTGCTGCAAAAAATACAGGTATCGTTCCGAGAGCATGTGGGTTTTGCCGGTGCCAGCCCCAGCTGTCACCGCTACACTGCCGGAAGCCCGAGCCGCTTTTAGCTGCTGATCAGTCAGTCCCATGGGCAGTCTCCTTACGGCTGAGGCGATCACCCTGGCGACACAGGGCATCAAAATCACAGTAGGCACAGGCCGATCTGTTGTTATCGGGCTGTACTGGATAGTGCCCCGCTTTGAGATGGGCCTTGCAGCGGTCTATCGCAGCGGGCAGCTCATGCTGAGGGGCTCTGGCAGACAAAGAAATTTTCTGTCTGCCGCGAATGGAATAGTAATAGGCAGAGGCAACCGGTTCATGGGAAAACAGGGCTGGCCCTGCTGCTTCCTGGTACAGGGGCAGCTGCAGGTCGATGCAGGCTTTGCCAGTCTGGTCTTTGATGCCAGCGGGACGGCTCTTTCCAGTCTTGTAGTCAATCAGCACCAGTCCGGCATCAGTGCGGTCAATGCGATCTACCCGGCCTCGCACTTTCAGGCCATGCCATTCCCCCTCAAAGCTAGCTTCCAGAGCAGCAGGAATTGCCTCCTCCGGCAAAAAGTTTGGATCTTGCAGCACCCGAGAGAGGCAGCGTAGATGTTCCTCCCGCCGCAGTTTCCAAGCAGGCAGGGTGGGCGAAATGATTTCTTGTTCTGCGATCGCAAACTTCTCCTGCAGGACATCAAAATCCGCAATATTTCCAGCAGAGCCGGCCTGCACCTCTGCCAAGACCAGCTCTAGAACCCGGTGATACAGCTGCCCAATCTGACTGGCGCTCAGATCGGCCTCCACTTCCTCCGGTGGCCCCAACTTGAGCAGCTTGTCAGCAAACCACTTAAAGGGGCACTGCCCCAAATTTCGCAGCTGAGATACGCTAAACGGCCAGTCCGCATAGTCAAAGGGAACGCCCACTACTCCGTCGCGTTCGGTAGCGCTCTGTTCAGCCCTGAAAATACGCTCAGCCTGGGGCAAGACCGGATCTTCCGGGTGCGGCTTATGGCGTAACCAGGTCCGCCGAAGTTCTTCTGGGCTGGCAATAGCAGGAAGCGGCGGAACCTTGACCTCTAGCCCCAATCGCTCCAAGTAGGGGCTAGGCAGGAGTTCTGTGCGATCGCACAGCTTAGGGTAAGAAAAGGTCACAGCCCCAGTCACCATCTGCAGCAGAAAATAAAACCCCATGGCCTCCTGGCGAGCCATTTCAGCAGCAGCGGGCAGGTAAATATTCTGGGTTTGGAGCTGCTGCCGTTCAAAGAAGTCCAGCACGGGGTCGTTGCAGATAGGCGCGGGCAGCCAACCTTCTGCCATGCCCATGACAAAGACGTAGGCATACTGGGCTCCCGCAACCGATGTAGGGTTGTGCAGCTCCACCCCACCCCGTCCTGGTTGAGCCGGTACGCTCAAGCTCTCCAGCAAGTCCTGAAACTGCTGG
>JACVRP010000494.1 GCA_014534385.1 Cyanobacteria bacterium Co-bin13 | reverse complement strand
CCCTTTTACTGGCAGGGCTTTGAGCCAACCCAGGGCAGGCCCCAATATGCTCCTGTAGACCGCCAGGTGGCGTGGCTACGTCAGGCAGGCATTGTGCCCAAGGGGCACCCGCTGGTGTGGTTTCACGACGTCAGCGTACCCGATTGGCTGAGAGATTTACCCTATGCTGAGGTAAAGAGCCTGGTTCAGCGCAGGGTGCGGCAGGTGACTCAGCGCTACGGCAGCCACATTCCCTACTACGATGTCATCAACGAAGCCCACCACGTCCCTTGGGCCAACGCCCTGAACTTCTCTGCCGACCAGTTTCTAGAGCTTACCCAGGTCGCCTGTGAAGCCGCCCGGCAGGGACACCCGCAGGTCAACCGCATCGTCAACAGCTGCTGTCTCTGGGCCCAAAATGTAGCCTACAACGGCCCGCCCCAGCGCAGCCCCTACCGATACCTGCAGGCCTGCCTAGCCGCCGGAATCGAGTTTGAGACCATCGGTCTGCAGCTGTATTACCCCGACCAGGATATGTTTGAAATCGACCGACTGCTAGATCGCTTTGCCGGCTTGGGCAAGCCGCTGCACATTACAGAAATGGCAACTTCTTCAGGCTCAGGAGTCGATGAACAGTCGCAGCTGCAGGACGTCAGAGGTCTCTGGCACGCACCCTGGAGCGAAACAATACAGGCAGACTGGGTTGAGCAAATCTACACCTTGGGCTACAGCAAACCCGAGGTGCAGGCCATTACCTGGTGGGATTTTTCTGATCTGGGGGTGTTCTGGCCCTTTGGAGGACTGCTAAATCGAGATCTGCAGCCCAAGGCAGCTTTTGAGCGGCTACGGCACCTGCTGCAAAGCTGGGAAGTCCCCCACCTGGCATAACAGACAGTTAGCGCACTGGCCAAGCTGGCTCAATCCGCTTTAGCGCTGGAAACAGGCTGAGACTGGTCGGAAGACGCCGCTGTAGGTAACCTAGGCGGACTGGAGGTTCATCTGCTGAAAGTCGTCTGGATCTACCACGCGAAACACTTGGGGCGGACGCTGGAGAACCGGGTCGGGGCGGTCTCCCGACTTCGGAATCACGGTGACCCAGTAACCGGTATCGGGGTCGCGATAGGTTAAGAACGGATTGGTCCGCAGCTTCTGTTGGGGAGGCATTTTCATAGGTGCAATTTCGTAGCTAACCCTGATGGTAGACAGCTCAAATCTGTAGACTGGTCGGAAAGCCTTAGACAGAGCCAATCTGCCAATCCCCTGAGCCGGGCAGGCTTTCTGACGCAACTGCCCCAAAGCCCTGTAGCAGTTGCCATAGCCGCTAGCGAGTTGAGTCGCTTAGCCTTCACTATGCGTGACTGGAAACACTCAGGCATCAGATAAATCCCGGAAATTAGGGATGAATCTACACCTTTGCAGGCAACCATATCAGTAGTATGGGGGAGACCGCAATTGGGCAGAGACCCCCTATGACTAAAACGGAGGAAATGCTAGCTAATCTGCCGGAAAATCCGCTGATTGGTCTGCGTCGAGCTGACCAGCTATGGCAGCAGTACCGGCAGGGCCCTCTTCCCGCTGCCGAGAGCATCAAAAAAAATACTGAGGCGCTGGGTCAGACGGATTGGGATGCAGTCATTAGCGGCGGCACGTTGGGCGTGCTGCTGGCGGTTGGCTTGGCCCAGCGGGGCTGGCGGGTAGCGCTACTAGAGCGGGGCAAGCTGCGGGGCAGGCAGCAAGAGTGGAATATTTCTCGGCGGGAGCTGCAGGATCTGGTGGAGCTGGGGCTGCTGAGTGAGGGGGAACTGGAGGGTGCGATCGCATCCCAATACAACCCGGCCCGCATCCAGTTTCATGGGGGCAATCCCCTGTGGGTACGCGACATTCTCAACGTCGGCGTTGACCCGATCTACCTACTAGAAACCCTGAAGCAAAGGTTTTTGCAGGCAGGCGGTCAGCTGTTCGAAAATACTCCCTTCGAGGCAGCCGTTGTGCATCCAGATGGCGTCAACGTGCAGGCAGGGCAAACCTTCAAAACCCGGCTGCTAATTGATGCCATGGGCCACTTCTCACCCATTGCCCAGCAGGCTCGCGACGGGCAGCAGCCCGATGCCGCTTGCCTAGTTGTGGGCACCTGCGCCGAAGGCTACACCCGCAACGACAGCGGTGACCTGATTGTCTCTTTTACCCCCATTCGCAACCAGTGCCAGTATTTTTGGGAAGCCTTTCCAGCCAAAGATGGTCGCACCACCTACTTATTTACCTACCTCGATGCTCACCCTGATCGGATCAGCCTAGAGACCCTGTTTGAGGAATATTGGACCCTGCTGCCCCAGTACCAGGACACGCCCCTAACGCAGATTCGCCCCAAGCGGGCCCTGTTTGGCTTTTTCCCCTGCTACCGCAACAGCCCCTTGCACTATCCCTGGGGTCGGCTGCTGCCCGTGGGCGACAGCAGCGGCAGCCAGTCGCCCCTCAGCTTTGGCGGCTTTGGTGCGCTGATTCGCCACCTCACCCGGCTCACCCACGGCATTGATGAAGCCCTGCGGCAAGACTGCCTTGATGCCGCTTCCTTAGGGTGGCTGCAGCCCTACCAGCCCAACCTGTCGGTCACCTGGCTGTTTCAGCGATCGATGAGCGTAGGGGTAACCCAGCAGATTCCAGAGCAGCAGATCAACCAGATGCTGGCCGCGATCTTTGCTGATATGGCTGCCTTGGGCGATCCGACCCTGAGGCCCTTTTTACAAGATGTGGTGCAGTTTCCGGCCCTGTCTAAGACCCTGGCGGTCACAGCGGCCAAACATCCTACTTTAGTTGCCAAAATAATTCCCCACGTAGGACTTGCCCCACTGCTAGATTGGATGAGACACTACGCTAGCCTAGCCGCCTATAGTGCCCTCTACCCGATGGGCCAAGCTGCCAGCCCTCTGCTGAAGTCCTT
>JACVRP010000333.1 GCA_014534385.1 Cyanobacteria bacterium Co-bin13 | reverse complement strand
TACTCTACATGGGCATTCATCATGACTGCTTCGCTCAGATCTGCGCTACTGAGGTTAGACCAGCTAAGCTTGGTTCGATAGAGGGTTGCACCCCGCAAATTGGCCCCCCGGAGAGAGCTCCAGCTCAAATTAGCGCCTCTCAGGTTAGCCTTGGCCAGGTTAACCTGCACCAGGTTGGCCCCCATGAGCTTGGCTCGGCTCAAATCCACCTCTCGCAAATCAGCCCCTTCAAGCGTTGCCCCATTTAACAAAGCCCCTGTTAAATTAGCCCCTCGCAGCACAGCTCCATTCATCAAAGCACTCGTGAGGTTGGCGTGCTCCAAACTGGCGCTAGTCAAATTCACCCGGATCATTTTGGCTCGGCTGAGGCTGGCCTCCGTCAGGATGGCCTGCTGTAGATTCGTCTGGTCAAAATTGCCCTCATTTAGATTCGCCTCTCGCAAGATGGCCCGGCTTAGGTCCGTTCGAGCCAGATTAGCGCTTCGCATGCCTGCTTCAGTCAGGTCTGCTTCGACGAGAGTAGCATCGGTTAGGTTAGCCCCGATCAGGTTAGCCAGCTTCAAACTGGCCCGATTAAGGTTGGTGCCAACCAGGAGCGCTTCTCGAAAGTTGGTCCCAAATAAAACTGCTCCCTCAAGCTGAGCCTTGCTTAGGTTTGCCTGCCGAAAGTTAGCCGCACTCAAATCGTGCCCAGCCAGATCAGCGGCGCTTAGATCAATCGTTCGAAAATCTCTTTCCCCTGCCGCATAGCGCTGCAGGAGTTCGTCTCCAGTCATCCTGACCGCTCGGGTCGGGAACTGTTCTTCTGGCTGGTGGCTTTCCAAAGAATATTCTCAAACGCAACGATTGATCTGATTAAAAACTTAGCCCTCAAGCAGGCTAGCTGACCAACAGTTGTCAGCAGTGAGAGATTCGCTTCAACAGGGTTTAGTCCTTAATTAGCCCTTAGTTTGCCCATCCCCAGGCCATTGATTGCAGAACTCCCTCGAAAACGAGTTTGGGACGAGTGCTCCACCGAATACTGCTCCTCCCACTTCCGGCAAACTATGAGCCTGCGCCCAGCACTGCGCCTCAGGTGCCATAGAAGCAACAGCCTGCCCGGGGCAAACACATCAACCCATGACTGACGTTGGCCCAATGCGTTGGTCTGCTTTGCTTTACTCAAGTTTATCTGAGGATACTGATTTCATGATTTGCTAGGTGTTAGCAACTTCATTCATGATGAAGACTGACCATCTCGGTGGCGCAGTTTTTCAAAGGCTTGTCTAGCTTTTAAACAACGCCACCCCTTCTTCAAGGCTAAGGATTTACCATGCCAGATAACCGTAGAAGCCAGGTGATTACGCAGGGGGTTCAACGGACCCCTAACCGCGCTATGCTTCGGGCCGTAGGCTTTGGCGACAGCGATTTTACGAAACCCATTGTCGGCGTGGCTAACGGGTTTAGCACAATCACGCCCTGCAACATGGGCATTGATGGCCTTGCAAAGCGGGCAGAGGCGGGGGTAAGCCAGGCGGGAGGCATGCCGCAGCTGTTTGGCACCATCACCATCAGTGACGGGATTTCGATGGGCACTGAGGGTATGAAGTATTCCCTGGTGTCGCGGGAGGTGATTGCTGACTCGATTGAGACTGTCTGCAATGGGCAGAGTTTAGATGGCGTCTTAGCCATTGGTGGCTGCGACAAGAATATGCCCGGGGCCATGATTGCCTTCGCCCGGTTAAACATTCCAGCCATCTTTGTCTACGGTGGCACGATTAAGCCAGGGCATCACGACGGGAAAGATTTGACGGTGGTGTCGGCCTTTGAAGCGGTAGGAGAATACAGCGCTGGTAAAATTGCCGACGAGACACTGCTGGCAGTGGAGCGCAATGCCTGCCCGGGGGCCGGATCGTGTGGCGGGATGTTTACCGCCAACACAATGTCTTCGGCCTTTGAGGCGATGGGCATGAGCCTGATGTACTCCTCGACGATGGCGGCTGAAGATGGGGAAAAAGCTGACAGTGCCGAGAAGTCAGCCACTGTGCTGGTCGAAGCCATTCGCCAGCAAATTCTGCCCAGTCAGATTTTGACCCGGCAAGCGTTTGAGAACGCGATTTCCGTGATTATGGCGGTGGGCGGCTCTACTAACTCAGTGTTGCACCTGCTGGCTATTGCCAACGCCATTGGCGTGCCCCTGACGATCGATGATTTTGAGGTGATTCGCCGCCGTGTGCCTGTCCTTTGCGACCTAAAGCCCTCCGGCCGCTATGTCGCCACCGACCTGCACAAGGCGGGCGGCATCCCCCAGGTGATGAAGATGCTGCTGGTCAATGGGCTGCTGCACGGTGATGCCTTGACGATCACGGGGCAAACGATTGAGGAGGTGCTGGCCGATATTCCGGCTGAGCCTCGCTCTGATCAGGACGTGATTCGGCCCTTTGACAAGCCCATGTATGGTCAGGGGCACCTCGGCATTCTCAAGGGCAACCTGGCAGAGGAAGGGGCTGTCGCTAAACTGACGGGGATAAAAAACCGCCGCATTACTGGGCCAGCGCGGGTTTTTGACTCGGAAGAGGCGTGTCTGGACGCGATCTTAGCCAACAAAATTGTTGCTGGGGATGTGGTTGTCGTGCGCTATGAAGGCCCTAAAGGCGGCCCCGGTATGCGGGAGATGCTGGCTCCTACTTCGGCCCTGATTGGAGCAGGTTTGGGTGATTCGGTAGGTCTCATCACCGATGGTCGCTTCTCCGGTGGCACCTACGGTATGGTGGTGGGCCATGTTGCCCCAGAAGCGGCGGTGGGCGGCACCATTGGGCTGGTAGAGGAGGATGACTCGATTACCATTGATGCTGATGCTAACCTGCTGCAGCTCAACATTCCGGCAGAGGAGCTGGAGCAGCGGCGCAGTGCCTGGGCTCCGCGCCCACCTCGCTATACTCGGGGTATTTTGGGTAAGTATGCCAAGCTGGTGTCGTCTAGCAGCCAGGGGGCTGTCACTGACATGAACCTGTTTTAGGCTAGTGATAGGGTAGTAGCTACGAATTTGGTGGGCAGTGCCCACCCTGCAGCTTATGGTGCGATCGCTTCTAAAACTGCTCCAGCGCCGTCTGTTTTGGCTCTCGCTGCTGTTGCTGGTGTGGCTGCTGTGCAGCGGGCAGGCTCAGGCAGGGCCGTTAACTGAGCGGCTGGCCCAATTTCCTGCTTGGTCGGGCAAGCCTCCGGTACAGGTAGCTCAAGGCGACTTGGCTTACCCGGACTGGATGGCGGGCACTTGGCGCATGACCACAGCGCTAGTTGATCTGGCTGCTCCGTTGGCTCCTGAGATCGTGACGCCAGGGTTTGAGAGCAACCGAGAGTTGCTCAACCAGGCTGTTGAGTGCCAAGTGCGCTTTGTACCTGCTGCCGGTGGCAGGCGATTTCGTCGGCAGACGCCTGAAATTGTTTCAGATCGGGCCTTTAATGGGTTGAACCTGGCTAGGGCCTACCTGGGAGATGGCGCTGTTAAATCAGTTAAGGTAGACCCGAAAAACCCTAACCGGCAGGTGACGCTTTTGAAAAGCAATCCCATTCGAGGTGAATCCTCTGTTCGCACGCTGGAGTCTACGGTGAAGGAGCGGGCTACCGAGACTCCGGCAGCAGGCACCTTTATCACCAGCGAAGTGTTTCAGCAGGTTTTTCGGGGTACGGCTCAGCCCTATTTGAATGAGGTTGAGACGACTACGGCGTATCGACGACTGGCAGGTAGTGGCCCGGCCATTGAGGCGGATCAGGTCACTGCGATTTATCTGTCGCCACAGGATCCTGACTACTTCAAGGCAGCTGATCAGCCCGTGGCGCTATACCGCTATCGGCTGGAGTTTTTCCCCGCAGAAGGTTGAGGCTATTACGGTTTGGCGTTGCGCGGTGGAATTTCGCGGCCTTCGTAAAGCTGGCGCTGAAGTTGGCCTAGATACGCCCACAGCCCTGCGGCAGATAGGGGAATCAGAGTATACAAAGCGCCCGTTAGCAGAGAGGGTTGGCCGACCAGGGCCGTGAGGAGGGGGAAGAGGGAGAGTGCGATCGCACCCGTCCCCAAGGCCCCAGCCCGAATTTGCCGAATTCGCTTCAGAGCTTGGCGACAGCTACCGCAGTGCTGAGTGTGAGAATGGTAGCGATCCAGCAATTCCTCCTTCGTCAGCTCTGGCGGTAGAGGCTTGCCGAGAAAGGGATCGGCGCTAAACCCACTGACCCATTTGCGGAATGCCAGCACATAGCGATCGGCCTGAGTGGGCAGATAGCAAACTTGGGCATAGGACTTTTCGCCTGCCTGCTCCAGCAGACGTTCCTGGATATGCAGGAAGATCTGGTCGTCCTCCAGCACGCCGTTATTCCCAATGTGGCTAAACCAGCGGGGCGTGAGTTGGATCAAAAAGCCTGGAAGCTTGGAGGAAAACTTGAAGGGAAACCGAGCAAACAGACGACATTCCCCCTTGCGGATGGGGGTGGCGTAGACAACGGTAAGGGTGCGGCCAAACTGTTTAGAGGTGAGGTCGTGATACATCAGGGCCGGAGCAACGAAGGTTGTGTATTGCGTGCCTAGCTTGCCCTTACGCGGCCCTTCTGGCCAAATACCCCGAAAGCCTTGCTTGCCAGACTCCACCACATCCATTTCCATGGGTGCAGCGTTTTCCCGCTTGCCCACAGTTTTGTGGTGGGTGTAAGGAATGTGGCTGGCGTCGAGGACGTTTTCCAGCAGTGT
>JACVRP010000257.1 GCA_014534385.1 Cyanobacteria bacterium Co-bin13 | reverse complement strand
TACAATAGCGCCCTCCGGGTTGCCCCAGCGAATCAAAAGATTCACGATGGTCATCAGCAGCACACCTACATTCAGCTGCATGTGAGCCCAGCCGGCCCGCCGCCGCCGCACCCGAGGAATATTGATAAAGTCAGACATGCCGGTGATGGCAGCTGCGATCGCAGTTAGCAGCCCTGCGCCAATCAGCCACAGTGAAGCCTCAGACCAAAAGTCTCGGCCAGTCAGCAGGTAGCCCAGGTCAGTGCCGGCAACGCCACTGAGGAAGGCCACCGGAAAGATCACAATGATCGGATGAATAGGGTGGCCAAAAATCTGCACCGAGCTAGTAATGCCAGTGCCTCGATACTCGGTTTCCAGGCTGTCAATCAGCAGCGGGATATCGGGATGGGGAACCCCACCGCTTTGGCTAGAGCGTTGTTCACGAGTGTCCATGTAAGTCTCCTTGCGATCGCACACAATAAACTTGTTTGTCTTTCCTTGGGACCTAGGCCCCGCACCTGCCCAGGGTTACCGGGCCAGGTTTGTAACCGCCTTAAACTGGGACTTCAGCCAACTCCCCGCCTCCTTGATGTTTTGAGTCATTGGCTTTTGCGCATTGATAAACACGCGAGCACAGTTGCGCCCCGGCAGTCCCGAAATCGATCCGCCCGGATGGGTGCCTGCCCCCGTCAAATACAGCCCCTCAATCGGGGTCTGATAGTTGGCGATTTCAGGCAATGGTCGGAAAAAGACCATCTGATCCAGGGTCATATCAATGTGGTAGAAATTGCCCTTGTAGACCCCTAAGCGATCGCTTAGATCGGCAGGGCTCTCCACCTGACGGGCAATCACCGCATCTTTGACGTTGGGCGCATACTCAGAGAGCTTGTCGATCACCCGATCCGCCACCTGGTTCTTGAGCTCCTCGGTCCAGCCCGTGCCAAACTTGCCCGTGCCCTCAGCGCCATGAATCTGGTAGGGCGCATAGAACTCAATCCAGAGCGTGTGGCAGCCCGGCGGAGCCATCGACGGGTCCATCATCGTGGGCACCACCACATAGAGCGACGGGTCATCAAGGGGAATTTCCCCGATCTCAGGCAGCGCATGGGCAATCTCTACCTGCCGCACCGAGTCTGCAATCAGCACCGACCCCGTCATGTACTCATCCCGGTGGTCGTGGTGAACAAACCGGGGCGCTTCCGACAGGGCACAGTCAATCTTGACGATGCTGTCATTGTTATTAGCGATGCGCCGCTCCAGCCGCTCCCGCAAGCCCTTAGCGTAGGCTGCCGAATCGGCAGGGTCTACCATCTGCAAAAACAGCCGCTGGGCATCAATATTTGAAATCACGCCTCGCGTTGCGCGATACTCCTGGTCACCCGCCACGCGCACGCCTTCGGCTCGGCCATTGTTGCCAATCAGAATCTGCTCAACCCTCTGGTCGCAGAGAATCGTGCCGCCCTTATCGTTTACCAAATTAACCAAAGCTTGAGTCAACGCACCTGTGCCGCCACGAGGCCGAGCCATACCCGGATCGTGCCGCAGACCCATCATCATCGCCCCAATCGCCAGCGTTTTATCCGAAGGCGAAGAGCCCAGCTCCGACGCCAACCGGGCCAAGGGCGCTTTTACAAACTCCGAGTCAAACCACTCGCCTAGGGAATCTTTAGGGCTGCTCAACATCGTGCGGATCAGGTCCAGCGCCTTATCGACACCGCCAACTAAAGACAGCAGCTCTTGAATGTTGTTCAGTCCGTAGTTGCCCAAAATGTCAATTACAGACTTGGGCGGCGCATTGAAAATAGGCGTGATAGCCTGGATCACCTTCTGCCAGTAGGCCATGTACTCGCCGTACTTTTTGGCGTCTCTGGGGCTGAAGCGAGCAATTTCCTGGCAGGTCTTTTCAACGGAGCGATGGGCAAAGAAGTAGCTGCCATCGGGGTGGGGGCAAAACGTCACCGGGTCGCAGAACAGGTACTCTAGCCCATACTTTGTGAGCTCAAGTTCTTCCACCACGGGCCCTAGATGAATAAACTCGTGGTCGATAGCGCACAGGTTGAAGTGAAACCCTGGCGCATCCTCAGGCATACTCTCTTCGGTGGTAGCCGCGCCTCCCGGAATCGATCGCTTCTCCAGCAATAAAACGTTGTAGCCTTCCTTAAGCAAGTAACCCGCACAGGTCAGACCATTGTGGCCAGCGCCAATAATAATGACGTCGTAAGTTTGCATCAAGACGGAGGAGTAGGCGACCCCTTGATAGTAGGGAACGGGCAAGCTGGCTCCCCTATATCCAAAGGTTGATCTTGACGGTATCTTCAGAGGGAACAAGCTGATCTGCAGAGCACCTGCCTTGAGCGCTTTCAAGCAGGTTTTAGCAGAAAAGCCTTCAGTAAAAGAATTATAGGGACTTATCTCTTCAGGGCATCCTTTAAAGATCTATCGGAAGGAATTTTGCGGTCCTTCCAAGGCGGATTAAAGTAGCAGGGCGGATAACTTTCTCCGCTTTATACCGAACGATTGCCGTGGATACTTACACGCTAATTCTGTTAGCAATTGGACTGCTGCTGCTGGTCATTACCCTAGGTTCAGGGTGGCTCAACCGGTTACCCCTCTCCTATGCCCTAATCTATCTAGTTGCAGGAATAGGGCTGAGCCCCTATGGGCTCAACCTGATCCAGGTTCGGCCTGATGCTGAGTTTTTAGAGCGGCTGACAGAGTTTGTGGTGCTGGTCTCTCTGTTTAGCTGTGGGCTGAAGATTAGCTGCCCGCTGCGGCACTGGAACTGGAACGCCACAGCGAGATTAATCGGCGGGCTTATGCCGTTGACCATTGCCGCCGTGGCAGCAACGGCCCACTACGGCTTTGGGCTGGGTTGGGGGGGAGCTGTGCTGCTAGGCGCAATTCTAGCCCCAACCGATCCAGTGTTGGCCTCGGATGTTCAGCTAACGGATGTGAACGACCGCGACACGCTGCGCTTTGGCCTCACCTCTGAGGGCGGATTAAATGATGCCCTGGCCTTTCCCTTTGTCTATTTCGGCCTGCACTGGATTGAAGACTCTAGCTGGCAACACTGGATCTTGGAGTGGACCGCTATTGACCTGATTTGGGAAATTGTAGCGGGTATCGCTATAGGCGTTGTGGTAGCAAAAATTGTGGCCCAGACATACCAACAGCTGCAGCGAATACGCCCCAGTGATGAAGTGATGGAAGTCTTTGTCTCTCTGGGCACCGTGCTGCTGGTCTACTCTCTCGCCGAACTGGCCCACGGCTATGGCTTTATTGCCGTATTTGTAGCGGGTATTGTGGTGCAGCGCACCTTACCCGACCCAGAAAAGCGGCGGGTGCACCTGGAGTTTACCGAAACGGTTGAAAAGCTATTGGAAGTCGGCACAATTCTGCTGTTGGGAAGCCTGCTGCGGGTCGAACCCATGCTACGGTTTCTGCCTCAAACCCTGCTGGTCGCCGGTTTACTGCTGTTTGTCATTCGCCCTGTGGGTGCCTGGATCTGCACCACTGGAGAAGGGTATCGGCCCATTGTACGGGGTTTGTTTGGCTGGTTTGGTATTCGCGGGGTGGGCTCGATTTACTATCTCACCTTCGCCTTAGGAGAAGGGTTGGAGGGGAGCGTAGGGGAACAGGTGGCCTGGATTACGTTAAGCACCATTGTTCTCTCTATAGTGCTGCATGGTATTACCTCCACTCCTTTAATGAACTGGTATGAACGGCAGACAGGCCACCGTCGTCAGCGCACCAAAATTAGTCTGCGTAACTAGCACCAGCCAGGGTCTTCTCTTATTGACTTTTGTCTTTAAATAAGCCCTAACTATGAACTTTCCCAACAGAAACACCCTCAAAAAGTCTGAAGAAAACAAGAATGGAATTCAGAGATTCCGTTTTTCATACGTGAATCTATTCACACCTAGTCTGCCTTAGGGAAGACAACAAAGAGGGCTTACCATGATTCAGTTGGGGCTGCAAAACGTCCGCCTAGATGCCGGTGTTGGCAGCAAAGAAGAGGCGATTAGAGCAGCAGGGAAGCTGTTAGTTAAAAGCGGCAACATTCAACCCGGCTATGTCGAAAGTATGATGGCCCGAGAGGCCACTGCAAACACGTTTCTCGGCAACGGCATTGCCATTCCCCACGGCCAACCCAAAGACCGCGAGATGATTCTGCAAACGGGCATTGCCGTGGTGCAGGTTCCCGATGGCGTGGAGTGGAACCCAGGGGAACGGGTGCATTTGGTGGTGGGCATTGCGGCTAAATCTGACGAGCACCTGCAGATTCTCACCAACCTGACCCATGTGTTGGATGACCCGGCCACCATTGATCGGCTGACCCACACCCAGAACCCGCAGGAGATTATCGAGCGGCTAACGCGAGGGTCGGATGCTGCGGGGTCTAGTTCCGGTAACGGCTCCAGCAATGGGGCCAGTCTAGAGGCTGACTTCGATCGCTATGTTGATCTAGCCATTACCGGCAAAGCTGGACTGCATGCCCGCCCGGCCACGGCTTTTGTCAACCTGGCTAAGTCCTTTACCTCCGAGGTGAGGGTGCGCCACGGTAATCAGGTGGTTAACGGCAAGAGCCTAATGTCGCTGCTGAAGCTGGGCGTAGAACAGGGCCAGACCATTCGGGTGATGGCGCAAGGGCCGGATGCCGATGAGGCGTTGCGATCGCTCCAGTCCGCCGTTGAGTCTGGTTTAGAAGAAGAGGAAGCTCCCCCAACCCAGGCCGTTGCCCTGCCAGCGCTAGCGCTGGAGTCGGATGCGATCGCAGGCGTTGCAGCCTCTCCCGGCATCGCCATTGCCCCCTTCTATCCCTATCGGCGCAGTCAGATCACCATCTCCGATACCGCCGCCGACCCCCAGCAGGAAGTCCTGAAGCTGAGGCTCGCCATTGACCAGGCCAAAGCCGAGCTAGCGGAGCTGCAGGCTGAGATTCAGCAGCGTTCTAAGGAGCAGGCCGCTATTTTTGAGGCCCACCAGGAGCTGCTGTCTGATCCTGATCTGCTGGAAGCTGCCACTGCCCAACTGTACCCCAACCACAGCGCCGCCTGGGCCTGGCAGCAAACCTACGAGGATCGGGCCAAATCCCTGGAGGGCTTAAAGGATGCCACTCTGGCCGGTCGGGCCGCCGACGTGCGGGACGTGGGCCAGCGGGTGTTGAAGTACCTGGCCGACCGCGTAGAGGCGGGCAGTCAGCTGCCTGATCATCCCGTGATTTTGCTGGCCGACGACCTGGTGCCCTCAGACACGGCTGGGTTTGACCCGACGCTGATCCAGGGCTTTTGCACGGCTCGCGGGGGGGCAACTTCCCATACTGCCATCATTGCCCGGGCGCTCAACATTCCGGCAGTGGTGGGAGCTGGGGACGCCATTCTAGGTTTGGAGAGCGGCACCCAAGGCATTCTCGACGGCAACGGCGGCAAGCTCTACGCCCATCCCTCTGAGAGTGATCTGCAGCGGGCCCAGCAGGCTCAGACCGAGCAGCGGGCTCTGCAGGATGTTGAGCACCAGGCCCGCTTTGCCCCAGCGCTGATGACCGATGGGCACTGGGTCGAGGTGGTGGCCAACATTGGTTCGCCTACCGAGGCCGAGCAAACCGTCAACGCCGGAGGTGAAGGCGTGGGCCTGCTGCGCACCGAGTTTCTATTTCTGGGGCGCGACCAGC
>JACVRP010000656.1 GCA_014534385.1 Cyanobacteria bacterium Co-bin13 | reverse complement strand
TCGGATACGGGCGGTTCAATTCGTCAGCCGGCTTCTTTTTGTGGCGTAGTGGGGCTGAAGCCAACCTACGGCCTGGTGTCGCGCTACGGTCTGGTCGCCTATGCCTCCTCCCTTGATCAGATTGGTCCGTTAGCCCCCACGGTGGAAGATGCGGCCATCTTTTTACAGGCCATAGCAGGCTACGACCCCCGCGACTCTACCAGCCTCAATGTCGAGATCCCAGATTATTCCAAGGCGCTGCTGCCCAGCCTGGATCGGCGCAGCAAGCGACGCATCGGCGTCATTAAAGAGACCTTTGGTGATGGCCTCGATCCGGTGGTAGAAGCAGCGGTAGAGAAAGCGATCCAGCAGCTGCAGGATTTGGGAGCTGAGATTGAGGTAATCTCCTGTCCTCAGTTTCGTTACGGGCTGCCGACGTACTACATCATCGCGCCCTCCGAGGCATCTTCTAATCTGGCTCGCTACGATGGTGTTAAGTATGGCATTCGTAAAGACGACACCAGCCTGATGTCGATGTATACCAAGACGCGGGCCGAAGGCTTTGGGGAGGAGGTCAAGCGCCGGATCATGATCGGTACCTACGCCCTCTCGGCTGGCTACTACGATGCCTACTACCTCAAGGCCCAAAAGGTGCGGACTCTGATCAAGCAAGACTTTGAGCGAGCTTTTGCTCAAGTTGATGTGCTGGTCTGCCCCACCTCGCCTACCACTGCGTTTAAAGCCGGAGACAAGGTAGACGACCCCATCAGTATGTATTTGTCTGACTTGATGACCATTCCAGTCAACCTGGCCGGTTTACCGGGAATGAGCCTGCCCTGTGGATTTGACGAACAGGGTATGCCGATTGGCCTGCAGCTAATCTCCAATGTGCTGCGGGAGGATCTGCTGTTTGAGGTAGGGTACGCCTACGAACAGGCGACCGGGTGGCACAAGCGGACTCCCATTTTGGAGTAGAGCGCTTTGATCGGTGTGTCGGGGCTGATAAAAGGATTGCTTTGGTCGGCGGCGGTAGGTGCGATCGCATACCTTCTGCTCTGCAGTCTGCTGTGGCTGAGTCAGCGCAAGCTGATCTTTGTGCCCAACCGCCTGCTAACCATCACCCCGGCAGTCCTGGGGCTGGACTATCAGGAAGTCTGGATTCCGGTGGGTGGTGGCTCCGACCGGCTACATAGCTGGTGGTTACCGGCAACTGCCAATGCCCACGGCCTCACCCTGCTTTACCTGCACGGCAATGCTGGCAATATTGGGGATCACCTGAGTTTGGCCAACCGCTTTCAAATGCTGGGGTTTTCCGTGCTGCTGGTAGATTATCGGGGCTATGGCCTGAGCTCTGGCCCTTTCCCCAGCGAAGCCCGCATCTACGAAGATGCTTTAACGGCCTGGCGCTACCTACTCGAGAGCCAGGGCATTGACCCCGGCCAAATCCTGATTTTTGGTCATTCCATCGGCGGAGCCGTAGCCATTGACCTGGCAGTGAACACACCCCAGGCCGCCGGGCTGATCGTAGAGAACACGTTCACCTCAATGGAGGCAATGGCCCTGTATCAGGGATACGGGGCTTGGGCACCGGTCAACCGCCTGCTAAACCAACGCTTTGACTCTCTGCAAAAGGTTTCTCACCTAAGGCTGCCGGTTCTATTCATCCACGGCTTAGCGGATCTAACGGTGCCGCCCCAGATGAGCCAGCAGCTCTACGAAGCCGCCCCTCAGCCCAAGTGGATATGGAGCGTAGCTGGAGCCGATCACAACAATCTTTCTGAAGTGGCAGGGCCAGAGTACGAACGCCGCATTCGTCAGTTTTTAGCAGACCTGGCGCTGATTGGGCGGCCTGGCTGAGAATGCAAAGTGCTTGTGAAATCTTGGCGGCTAGCCCTGTCGCTGGCAGTCAAGATTTGTTAAATTGAGCCATTCCTTTCTTCCGTAGGGCATTTATGGCTCGCCTCTCGTTAGAACTGCAGCGCTATTTCTTTGAAGACAGCTCTGGCCCTAAGGTCACCCTGCAGGATATTCTCGCCCTGGCCGGTGAGCGCACCTTTGGCTTTTTGTTTGTGCTGTTGTCGCTGCCGTCAGCCCTGCCCATTCCCGCTCCGGGGTATTCGGTGCCCTTTGGGATTGTCATGTTTGTGTTGGCGGTGCAGCTGATCGCCGGTCGTCAACGTCTCTGGCTGCCCGAAAAGTGGCAAGGACGCGCCTTTGAGCTAGCTCAGGTGCAGGGTGTGATGAAAGCTGGCCTGCCCTGGCTCAAGCGGCTAGAAGCCCTTTCTCGGCCCCGCTTGAGCTACATCTGCACCAGTCTGCCAGGACGGGTGGTGATTGGCACTGCGATCGCACTGATGTCGATCTCCATGATGATTCCAGTGCCCGGTACCAATACCCTGCCCGCGATCGGCATTTTTATTACAGGCTTTGGGCTGCTTGATGACGATGGCTTTATCAGCCTGATTGGGCTGGTGGTTTGCGTTCTGGGCGGCATCCTCTCCAGCCTAATCTTGCTGTTTGGCTACGAGGCCGTTAGAACCGGCATCGAACTTATTCGCAGCGGCGGGCTTTGACCACCCTTCCGCCAGCTTGAGATTAGTCGGCTACCAGCTCGCTATTAACCTCATTAAAGGAGCGCCG
>JACVRP010000283.1 GCA_014534385.1 Cyanobacteria bacterium Co-bin13 | reverse complement strand
CTGAAAGTTTACCAAAAACAGAGGGCAGAAGGCTGAGGAGGTTGGAGAAGCAGAGGGGCAGGGGGCAGAGGGGTAGGGAACTGTAGATACAGAAGCACAATACTCCCTGGGCTTCTCCCCCGTCCCTACACTCCCCCGCTCCTCCCCCGTCCCTACACCAACAAAAACCGAACCAGCACAAACAGCCCAGCCGTAGTCAGCTGCACTGCCATCATAGGAATGCCGTAGCGAAGGAAGGTTTGAAATGTGATGGCCTTACCGTGCTGCTCGGCAATGCCTGCGGCCACGATATTAGAGGACGCACCCACTAGAGTGCCGTTGCCGCCGAGGGTTGCGCCAAACATCATGGCGTAGAACAGGGGCAGGGTTTCGGGGGGGAAACTGCCGCTGTAGCCAGCGCTGAGGACTTCTGGGGAAGCCATGCCGACTGTGACGAGGTACTCCTTCAGCATCGGCACCATTGCCACGACTAGAGGAATGTTGGGCACCACGCTAGAGAGCAGCCCCACAAACAGCAGTAGCAAAATCGAGCCCAGAACGATGTTCTGACCCAGTAAAAGAGCCAAAAAGCCCGATGCGCCGCTGATGATACCAGTTTTCTCCAGCCCCCCAATCAGCACAAAAATGCTCATAAAGAAAATCAGGGTGCTCCAGTCCACATCCCCCAGCACATTCTGAATGGAATCGATTTTGCTCTGGTGAGTCAGCAGCAGGCATAGGGCTGCCCCTAGCAGCGCCACCAGGGCTGGTGGAATAGGAACGGGCAGGCTTTCTCCAATCACAAAAAAGACCAGCACCAGGGCCACAACGATACCCCCCAAAGCCAGCATGCGGGGATGGTTTACCTGGGGTTGGGGCAAATTTGTCAGGTCGTCAAGCTGACGGTTCCAAATTTCCGAAAACAGAAAGGGCACCAAAAACAACAGGGTCACCAGAGCAACAACACCGCCCAGGCTGAGCTTCGTTAAATACTCAAGAAAGCTCATGTTGATGGCATCCCCCACAATAAACGTGGCCGGATCGCCCACCAGGGTTAACAGGCCAGCGCTGTTGGCTACAAACACCATGAGAATTAGCAGGGGCACGTAGTTAACCCCGATATCTGCGGCCAGCGGCGGAATCAGTGGGGCCAGCAGCATCACCGTGGTGGCATTGGGCAAAACGGCGCAGACGGGCGTTGTTAGAGCCACAATTCCCAGCAGCAGCCGTTTGCCCTGGCCTTTTGCCAGCAGCACCATCTGGGTGGCCAAGTACTCAAAAATGCGGGTAGGCTCAAAGGCTCGCACCATCACCATGACGCCAAAGAACAGGGCCAGGGTGGCGTGGCTGCGGCCAATGTAGCTGATCGCCTCGTCCAGCGTCAGCACATTCAAAAACACCAGCAGCAGGGCACCCAGCAGGGCGGCAATGGTCAGGTGCAGCCATTCGGTAATGATCAGAAAAATAACGCTGACGAATATCGCTGCTGCCGCCAGCTGGCTAAATGTTGCGATCGCAGGCACACCTTCCATGTCGTCTCCTTACAGACATCCCAATAACAGACATCCAAACTCAGAACCAGGGTCAGGAGATCGACAGAAAACAAGTTCACCTATGCCTTTAGGGACATAGGGTCATGTGCTTCTAGCGAGTCTGCCCTCAATGCCGACGAAGTTAGCTGACGGACTGGGAGTGAGAGATCTCCCCCTCGCCTGAGGCGAGGTTTGCCCCCTTAGGAACTGGTTCCTCCGCTTCAACCCCAAGGGTTGAATTAGGCTGACTCAAGAGTGTGACAAGAACTTTTATGAGTTGTCATCGAAGTTAGCATTTCTTTCCAGAGGGAGCAATCCTCCCAGTGCTTCTACCAGAGGAGGGAATGTTTAAGAGAAAGTGAGTCTTCTAGGTTAACCTCTCTGAAATCCTCTGCAGCGGTTTGCTGTCAGGCTAGTTCAGCCGCTGCTTCAGCCAAAAGTTGAGCAGGGGTAGGGCAATTCGGTAGCTCAGGTTAGGCCCATAAATCAAGCCCTTTTGCTCCAGGCTGTTGAGGGCTCCCTGCAGGCCGCCCCCCCGCGAGAGCTGATGCTTCTTGATATAGGCCTGGGATTGGGGACTATCGGTAGGGTCAAGGGCCAGGATCTCCAGCAGCCGAGCCTGGGTTGGCGGCAGCAGCAGAATTAACGCCTCAAAGGTAACGGCCATATCCTGCACCAGGCCCAGCATGCTGCGCTGTACATGGTGGGCCTGAATCAGCCCAGGACTGTCTCTAGCGACAAAAACCTGATGCTCTAGCCAAAGGCGCTGGGCCAGGGCAATGGCATCGCCAAAGTGACCCTGGACGTAGCTGAGAAACAGCTTTAGGGCCTGGCTATCGGGGTCAAACTTAAGTCCTTCGGTGGCCATTGTCGTGGTCACCCAAGACTTGAGATCGGTATCGGCCAGAGGATTGAGGTGAATCACGGGCAGGCCACTGTCGTAGACCCAGGGTTCGGCCATGGTGGCAATCAGAGCGTAGCTGACCCGGCTGTGGGCCTGAATTTTTTGCCTGAGGTAAGTCTCCCAACGACCCTTGCGGTCCCAGGAGCGAATGTGAGACAGGTTGTGGAATACGATTACCACCTGGCAGTTGAGGGCCTCTGCCAGGTGCTGCGGCAGCGCCAGTAAAGCCTCAAAACGAGACCACTCATGGCCGTGCCCTTCTGGCCAGGTGAGGCGGGGCGGGGAAGAGACCTGATCGAGGGAAAGGGGGTACTCAGTGCTCCACCGCTGCATGAGGGCCAGTTCAGCCGGGGTGCCAAACGTCTCTGTCAAGCTATCGGCCAGCAGCCGCAAAAATTGGCTGCCGCTGCGGCATCGTAGACAGTCAATGGTCATGATTTTAGCCCTCACTGCGTGGGCCGCAGCCTGAATCAGGGTGCGCCGCCCAATGCCGGAAACCCCCACGACTAAAAAGTCGCTGTCTTGGTCTAAAAGTTGGCAGAGCTGGTGCAGCTCTGCCTCTCGGCCAATGAGCTGCTGAGGCAGAAAGGGACTATTGACCATGAAATAGGTTGGGCATGACCCTCAAGGGCACTAGAACTTTAACCTTTATCTACTAATAGCACTATTAAATAGTGCTATAAAGTCTAACAGAGTACTTTTCAATAGTGCCCGTCTCTCCTGTTCCCGAAATAAGCAATTTTCAAATACGCATCGTCTATGGCTAGCAGTCCTTCCCTGAAACCAAGCTCTCTTGAGGCATCCTCAACCTCCTGGCATGCGCTCTCTTCCGATAAAGCTGTGGCTTTGCTCGATAGTGATCGCCAGGTGGGGCTGACCCTAGACCAGGTAACGCAGCGACAGAGCCAGTATGGCCCCAATGAGCTGGAGGAGACGGCTGGCCGCAGCGCTCTAGAAATCCTGTGGGACCAGTTTAAGAACATTATGCTGCTGATGCTGATTGCAGTAGCGCTGGTGTCACTGTTCCTAGATCTGCGGGCGGGCGGGTTTCCTAAAGATGCGATCGCAATTTTTGCCATTGTCATCCTCAACGGCATTTTGGGGTACGTGCAGGAAAGCCGGGCCGAGAAGGCACTAGCGGCACTCAAGAACATGACCTCTCCCCGCGTGCGGGTGATCCGCAGCGAGCAGGAGCAAGAAGTTTCGGCCAAAGAGCTAATTCCTGGCGATATTCTCCTGGTAGAGGCGGGAGTGCAGGTGCCCGCCGATGGTCGCTTGCTAGAAGCTTCTAACCTACAAATTCGAGAGGCCGCGCTAACCGGTGAAGCCGAGGCGGTCAACAAGCAGGCTGGGCTGGTTCTAGAAGCAGACGCGCCCCTAGGCGATCGGCTCAACCTGGTGTATCAGGGGACCGAAATTTTGCAGGGGCGGGGCAAGGTGCTGGTTACAGGCACCGCCATGAGCACCGAACTGGGCCGCATTGCCACCATGCTGCAGTCGGTCGAATCTGAGCCCACGCCGCTGCAGCAGCGCATGACCCAGCTAGGCAACGTGCTGGTCACCGGGGCAATGGTGCTGGTGGTGCTGGTGGTGATTTTTGGCCTGGTGCGAACTGGCGATCTAAGCCTGTTTGACGAACTGCTAGAAGTGTCGCTGAGTATGGCCGTTGCCGTGGTGCCAGAGGGTCTGCCCGCCGTCATCACCGTCACCCTGGCCCTAGGCACTCAGCGGATGGTGCGTCGCCATGCCCTGATCCGCAAGCTCCCAGCGGTGGAAACCCTGGGCTCGGTCACCACTATCTGCTCAGACAAGACCGGCACCCTGACTCAAAACAAGATGGTGGTGCAGCAAATTGCCACTCCCGACGACCTGCTGCAGGTAACCGGAGATGGCTATGCGCCATCGGGCGAACTGCTGCGGCAAAATCAGGCAGTTAACCCGGAGCAGCAGCCTGAAGTGCAGACGCTGCTCCAGACCTGTGCCCTCTGCAACGATGCCAGCCTGCAAAAGCAGGGCAGCATTTGGACCATTTTGGGCGACCCGACCGAAGGGGCGCTGCTGGCTTTGGCGGGCAAAGGCGGCTTTGACAAAAGCCAGTTAGCCCAAACCTTTCTGAGAGTTGGGGAAATTCCCTTTTCCTCCGAGCGCAAACGCATGAGCGTGGTCGTTCGATCTTCAGCAGATTCAGGGAGCGATGACCTGGTGATGCTGACCAAGGGCTCGCCTGAACTGGTGCTAGAGCACTGCCGCTTTTGGCAGCACGGCAACACGCAGGAGCCGCTGACGCGGGAGATGTGCGATCGCATCCTAGAGCAAAACAACCAGATGGCCGGTCGCGGCCTGCGGGTGCTGGGGTTTGCCACTAAAACCCTCTCTGCCCTGCCGCCCGAAGGCGAGCTAGAGGCCGCAGAGCAGGATCTAGTCTGGTTGGGCCTGGTCGGCATGCTCGATGCTCCTCGCCCTGAAGTCCGTACCGCTGTTGCCGAATGCAAGCAGGCCGGCATCCGTCCGGTGATGATTACCGGTGACCACCAGCTCACAGCACGTGCGATCGCAGAGGATCTGGGCATTGCCATCCCCGGCGATGTCATTCTCACCGGCCGCGAACTGGAGCGGCTCAGCCCGCAGCAGCTGGAGGAAAAAGTACCCCATGTCAGCGTCTATGCTCGGGTAGCTCCCGAACACAAGCTGAGGATTGTGCAGGCGCTGCAGCGGCGGGGTGAATTTGTGGCCATGACCGGCGATGGCGTCAACGATGCCCCCGCCCTCAAGCAGGCCGACATCGG
>JACVRP010000545.1 GCA_014534385.1 Cyanobacteria bacterium Co-bin13 | reverse complement strand
TGGCATCGCCGATATGAATATTATTTGAAACCATATGAACGGTTTTACCCGCCGGCCAACAAAACCAGGGAAACACCAGTTCTCGACTTTCCATTAACGACGCGTTTTGCATACGACAGTTATCAATTAGATGAGTAATTAGTGCGTAAACGCTGCGCTACCAGCCCAGGATTTGGCCCCTCTACCCCGTCATGCGTACCCCATCGCATGAGAAAAGGCCTTCTCCAGGTCTAGGGACTGGAAAACCGCAACAGTAGATGCCTTTTAGGTCAGTTCATCGGCTGTCCCAAGTCTCCTGTAGACGTTCTAACATCCCCCGACATCTTCCCTCCCAAGTATTTTCTTGGGCGGCAGCTATCATAGCTTGTTTTTCCAGCCCCAGTTCCCCTGCCAACATTCTTTCAATTGAATCAACAAATTCTCCGGCGGTAGAGCAAACTGCGTGCAGCCCTCGATAGCTCTCCAGGGCAGGCAGTGGAGTGGCAATAACTGGCTTGCCCGCCGCCAGGTACTCAAAAAACTTCATGGGAAACATTGAGCGCGTGTAGTCGTTGAGCAGGCAGGGCAGCGTTACCACGTCAAAGCCCCGCAGGTAGTCCGGCAGCACCGCATAGGGGCGCTCCCCTAAAAAATGAACATTTAAACGGCTAAATCGTTCCCGCAAGGCCTCCGGGGCAGCGACTTCAAAAGCCCCAATCAAGACCCAAGCCCACTCAGGTCGGGCCTGAGCGACCTGCTCGATTAGGTCAAAGTCAATCTTGTAGTCCTTAATGGTGCCAATAAAGCCAATTCGGGGCGCAGCAATAGCCGCCAGGTCTCCAGGGAGGGCCCCTGGGGTTTGCGCCTTTGAAAAGTGGCCGTAGTCAGCCACGTTGGGAAAATAGTGGGTTTTTTTAGGGGCAATAGCTGCCAGCCGCACCTGTAGGGACGGACTGGTTGTAAACACGACGTCAGCCTTATTAACCGTTGCCAGTTCTGCGGGCACCACCAGCCTGGCATCAATGCCAGGAACCGTCGCCAGGTCATCCACGCAGTGGTAGACCGTAAGGGACTCGCCTAAACTGCCCATCAGCTCATGGGCCAGCGGGTTGTAGATCCACAGGATCGGATTTTGCAGCCGCAGCAGCTGGGCCAGGAGCCGCACCACGCTGCCCAAAAAAGCCCAGTTCAAGCGACGGATCCAGGGGTTGCGGTAAAAAGGCAACACCAGCGGCGAATACGCCCAAACCCGAGGCTCTACCCGACGAATCAGCCGCAGCCCTTTTCTCAAGCGGCGAAGAATTCGCCTGATGTCTCTGGCCGAGGCCGTTGGGCTTCTCAAGCCCTGAGACTCTACGTAGAGTACTCGAAAGCCTTGTCGCGCCAGCTCGTGGGCCATGTGCTGATTGTTCGTCCAGCCTGACTGGGTCCAGTCTGCTGTCGATATCACAATAACGCTACCGGGTAATTGCCGACTCCCCACTGCCGCTCCCAACTCATGACTTACCCGATCTAAGCAGATCCTGTGACCGATATATCCCCATCCGTCAGGGCATCGCTAGAGGCCGAGGTCAATCGTTTCCCCGCGCCAGCCAACCGCAACAGTAGGAAGGCTGTTAGAGAGGCCATCGGCATCACACTGGACCTGAAGCTGCTCATCTTCAACAAACACCTGAATTTGGTCGCGCTTGCGAACAAAGTCCAGACACTGCACCAGGTTAGGAAACCAAATATCCTCATGGGACCGGATGAATTGGATCAGCTCAGCATGGGCCATTAACCGCTCTGCTTCGCTTGCCCAGCCGTATTGATAGGCTGTGGAGAACGGGTGATCTAAATACCCAAACAGGCTGCCCGCCTTGAGGTGATTAACAAAGCTCTCCTGGTAAGGGGCCACTGAATTGCCGTAGCGATGGTAGCAGTCACCGTGCAGCATACACTGCTGACTGTGGGACACAATCGGCGAGTCACAAAAAGGCACCCGGCCTGCCCGCCCCATCAAGTACTCCGGGTCGTTGTGGATAATGCCCCCCACAAAGCCCTGGTACCCCGCATCGGCAAGGGCCTGGACCGCATAGGGTGGATTTTGGTGAAAGGGAGACACCGCGTAGCGAACCGAACCGGCTTCGGGCAGGTTTTGCTCCAGCCAGCGCTTTGAATCCTGAGCTTCCTGCAGTGCCTGGGCATAGTCAGCTCCCCAATTGGGCGGATGGGTCACCGAGTGGGATACGACTGAACCGCCTGCGGCAATCACGTCTCGCAGCAGGGCCATGTCTTCTGCCTGGGGCGGCAGCCCAGTAACTACAGCCAGGGAAAAGGGCAGCCCCGCATCTCTGTAGAGGTCAAATAGGGGGCGGGCCGGTGCGATCGCTTGGTCACAGTCCAGCCGCATCGTGACAGCCCCCTGATATCCCGACGGAATTTCCCTCAGGTGTGGCATACAGGGAAGCTCATCGGCTCGATAGTGGCTGAAAAAATCTTCTACAATGCCCCATTCCCAGCTGTCCACTGGACCAACCTGACGGTTAAACCATAAAACCTCTGAAGTTTCTAAGGAGGTGA
>JACVRP010000174.1 GCA_014534385.1 Cyanobacteria bacterium Co-bin13 | reverse complement strand
GTATGGGGCCTGGTGGTGCCCCCACTGCTACGACCAGAAAGCCCTGTTTGGAGCCGAAGCCGCCGCCCAAATTCCCTACGTTGAGTGCGCCTCCGACGGCAAGAACGCCCAGACCCAGCTGTGTCGTTCCCACAGCGAAATTACCGGATTCCCCACTTGGGAGATCAACGGCGAGTTTTATGCCGGAACCCAAACGTTGGAGAAATTAGCCGAGCTGTCGGGGTATACGGGATCGAAGGCGTTTAAGTCGTAGGAGACGCGTCTTCCTCAACCTTCTCCGACGCAAACCACCGATCTCCCTGCACTAGCGTATGCACCCGCCAGTCAGGGCTCGTTTTAGGATAGTCGCTGCGGAAATGGCCGCCCCGGCTCTCGGTGCGAAAGGCGGCGCTCTTGAGAATTAGCCAGGCAATATCTAAGAGATTTGTCAGTTCTCCCCAAATCCGCAGCAGGGAGGCTGTCTCTGGGTCTGCTAGCAGCAGCGGCTGGCCGGGAGGCAGGGTTTGCAGCGCCTGGGCTAGTGGGGTCTGCTGCCAGGCCTGTCGCCAAATCTGGACCTGGGCGATCGCATCCATCAACCGGGCTTGCTCTCGGCAAATACCGGCGCTCTGCCAGATTAACTCGACTAGGTTCTGCCGCTGCTGCTGCCAGGCGCTGACTTGCGATCGCATCTGCGCCAAAATAGCGTCCAGTTCGGGCAGGCGAATCGCCGCCGGAGCCGCCGCCGGAGCCCCAGGCTGAATCGGCAAATGCTGCAGCTGCGCCCCATAAACCAGGCACTCCAGCAGAGAATTGCTGGCCAGTCGATTGGCCCCATGCACTCCTGTACTGGCATTTTCTCCCACCGCGTAGAGATTGGGCAGCGAGGTGCGGCTGTTGACATCGGTAACAATGCCGCCCATCCAATAGTGGGCAGCCGGAGACACCGGTACAGGCTGCTGCAGCGGATCGATCCCCCAGGTTTGACAGACTTTAAGGATATTTGGAAAGCGATATTTCAGCCGTTCTACCGGAATTGGGCGCATGTCTAGCCAGACGACAGGCTTGCCGGTCTTCTGCAGGTGCTGAAAAATAGCGCGGCTGACCACGTCCCGAGGAGCCAGCTCGCCATCGGGGTGATACGCCCCAGCAAACCGGTAGCCGCTGTGGTCAATCAGGTGCGCGCCTTCCCCTCGCACCGCCTCACTGATAAGAAAAGGCGGTGCGCCAGAAACCGCCAACGCCGTGGGGTGAAACTGAACAAACTCTAAATCACGCACCACTGCACCTGCCCGCCAGGCCATGGCAATGCCGTCGCCGGTGCTAGCCGGTGGGTTGGTGGTTTGGGCATAGACCTGCCCACCGCCGCCTGTGGCCAGCACCGTTACCTGAGCCGAAATCCAGAGAATGCGATCGCCGTGGGCCAGCACCACCCCTCGGCAGCCCTGGTTCGTTTGCCAGAGGTCCAGCACAAACCCCTGCTCAAAGACCTCAATGTTGGAGCGCTCCAGCACCCGCTCAGCCAGGATGGACACAATCGCCCGGCCGGTCGTGTCCGCCGCGTGGAGCACCCGATGGCGGGAGTGGGCTGCTTCCAAGGTCATTGCCAGGTCAGATCCCTGCCGGTCAAAGGCCACCCCCAGCTTAACCAGGTGCTGAATGCAGGCGGCCGCCTGCCCGGCCAGATGCGTTACGGCTGACGGTTCACACAGGCCTGCGCCCGCTCGCAGCGTGTCTACCACATGGAGTTGAGCAGAGTCGTTGGGGGCCATCGCCGCCGCAATACCGCCCTGGGCCCAGTCGCTGGCAGACACGGAGAGGGTGTCTTTGGTGATGAGGGCAACTCGAAGCTGTTGAGAGATGCAGAGCGCTGTATAGAGGCCAGCGGCACCGCCCCCCACGACCAAAACATCAAACTGGGTTGTGGCAGTCCCTACGTCCAAAGAAGTCTCCTAATTAAAAATGCTCCCGAGAGCTAGGAAACCTCAAACTGGGTCTGAGGTTTCCCCAAGCTAACAGGAGCCAGGAAAGAACTGGTTACGGATAAACTAGCCGCAACGATCTATTTGTAGACACCATTATTAAATCGGTCAGCCCCTTCAACCAGCGCCGGATCGGGTGAGGTGACGGTGAAATTCTTCAGGTTGTCGCGCAGTACGTCAATCTGCTTGTCAGTCAGGCCGGGCAGCTCCAGCACATCGTCTACCGACTCAAAGGGAGCACCCAACAGAATCTTCCGGGCCAGGGTGGGGTAAAGACCGGGGTACTTTCTAAACGCCTGGACGTTGGTATTGTTGAGATCCAGCTTGGAGCCGTAATCGGTGCTGAGCTTGTCATCCACTGCGTTGCGGAGGCTTTCTGCCAGTAGTGGTAGGGTGCTGGCTGAGGTGCCCTCCAGGACTGATGCAGAAGCTGGTTGAGACAGCCACAGCGACCCGATAGAGCCAACCAATAGAGTGGTGAGCACCAGCAACAGGCTAAACAGTCGTTTCATCTACCCTTTCCCTCTCAGTTAAATCGAAATCTATACACAGCATCTAAATATAGAGACTACCATTTTCCATACCCTTGTAGAGAAGCCCTGACACTAGGATTCTTGGGCCTGGTTTGTGGGGGTTTCCAGCCGCTCTAGCTCCTCGGCGTAGTGTTCGCCAAGATCGTTGCCCTGCACGAGAATCGGCTCGTAGTGGATGCGGGCGCGAATCACCACTGATTCTCCCGGAGCGGGCGGCGGGGTGGGGGTCATCACCCAGATGCTGCCAGAATCGTCTTTGAGTTCGTACAGCCACTGGTCTAACAGCGGCACCTGCTGCTGCACCTGCCCCTCTAAATGGGTTTCGGCGGCATCGGCGGTCAGCGCCGGGACGTCGCTCACCGGCGTTACGGAGCGCAGCCAGCCTAGCCCGGGAACAGCGCTGATCGAGGAGGCTAGCGATGGGGATTCATTGATGGCTTCCGGCGAACTGCTGCAGCCCAGAATACCAACCAATAGAAAACTGGCTATCCCAGTAAGACGGATGATGTTCATAGTTGGTGGCATGGAAATCCAGGATGGATCAGGAACAAAATCTGAGAGACTGAATAAGGCATATGTCAGCTTTTAACATGCTAGCTCTGGCCCCAGGTCAGGGCCACTGATCGCAATCATGACGCAGATTCTTGACGGCAAAGCCCTGGCTCAAAAAATCCAGGCAGACCTGGCCCAACAGATTCAGTCCCTGGCTCCTGCCGTGGGACGTCCTCCCGGTTTGGCCGTCATTATGGTAGGCAACAATCCGGCCAGTGCGGCCTATGTGCGGGGTAAAGAGCGGGCTTGCGATCGCATTGGCATGGCCTCCTTTGGCCAGCACCTGCCCGAAGACACGCCCTATTTTAGAGTTAGCGGCCTGATTCAGGAGCTCAACCGGGACGAGCGCGTAGACGGCATTTTGGTGCAGCTGCCCCTGCCCGACCCGCTGGATGCAGTGGCCCTGCTGAACGAAATTGACCCCGACAAAGATGCCGATGGCCTTCATCCGGTCAACATGGGGCGGCTGATCCGGGGCGAAGCCGGTCTGCGGAGCTGCACCCCGGCTGGCGTGATGGAGCTGCTCTCCGCCTACAATTTGGATCCAGCCGGAAAGCGGGCAGTCGTTTTAGGCCGCAGCATCCTGGTCGGCAAACCCATGGCCCTGATGCTGCTAGAGGCCAACGCCACAGTCACCATCGCCCATTCTCGCACTCCCGATTTAGCTGACCTCACCCGTGAAGCCGACATTTTAGTCGCTGCCGTGGGGCGTCCGGCGATGGTAACAGCCGACATGGTCAAGCCCGGCAGCATTGTTATTGATGTTGGCATCAACCGCGTCGATCTACCGGAGGGCAAGACTCAGCTTGTGGGAGACGTCGACTTTGAGGCGGTTGCCCCACTGGCTGACGCAATTACCCCTGTGCCCGGCGGCGTTGGGGCCATGACCGTGGCCATGCTACTGCACAATACAGTATTGAGCTATTGTAAACGCGTCCAAACTAACCGCTGATTCCCGCTTGAATTGCTCCTTTTCTTGAAGTTAACGACGATCCTCCCTATGGTGCAGACCAACTCGGTTAACTCCCAGGCATCTGCCTTTGATCTCTCTAGCTACCTGGCGGAGCGGCAGCCCCTGGTCGAGGCAGCTCTCGATCAAGCGGTGCCCCTGACCTATCCAGAGACCCTCTACGAGGCCATGCGCTACTCGCTGCTGGCGGGCGGCAAGCGACTGCGCCCAATCCTATGTTTGGCCACCTGCGAACTGGCTGGAGGCACCTCGGAGATGGCCACGCCTACGGCCTGCGCCCTAGAGATGATCCACACCATGTCGCTGATCCATGACGACCTGCCCGCGATGGACAACGACGACTACCGCCGGGGCCGCCTGACCAACCACAAAGTTTACGGGGAAGACGTGGCCATTTTGGCAGGCGATGCGCTGCTGACCTACGCCTTTGAGTATGTGGCGACAGCGACCCAGGGAGTGCCCGCAGAGCGAGTGCTGCGCGTCATTGCGGCTCTGGGCAAAGCCGTTGGCGCAGCGGGTCTGGTCGGCGGCCAGATTGTGGACCTGGCCAGCGAAGGCAACCCCGACGTCACGGTGGAAACGCTGAACTTCATTCACACCCACAAGACCGGGGCGCTGCTGGAGGTCTCGGTAACGTCAGGAGCCATTCTGGCCGGAGCCTCAGAACCTGACATTGAGCGGCTGGCCCGCTATGCCCAGAAGATTGGCCTGGCCTTTCAGATTGTGGATGATGTGCTCGATATCACCTCAACCCCTGAGCAGCTGGGCAAGTCCGTCGGCAAAGATGTGCAGGCCCAAAAGGCAACCTACCCCAGCCTGTGGGGCCTGGAAGAGTCAAAGCGGCAGGCCCAACAGCTAGTAGACGAAGCCAAAGCAGAACTGCAGGGATTTGGGGAACTGCGCCAGCCCCTAATGGCCCTAGCTGACTACATCACTGCCCGCACCCACTGATTAATAGACAGAACCATGCACAACATCAGTGAGATTTTTGACAATCACGTCCTGTTGGTGGCTTTAATTGCCTGCCTAACCGCCCAAGCTCTGAAGGCTGTCATTGAATTTGCCCGGTTTGGCAAGATCAACCTGCGAGTGATGGTCGAAACCGGCGGCATGCCCAGCGCTCACTCAGCCCTGGTCACGGCCCTAGCAGGCGGCATCGGTCAGACCTTGGGGTGGGCTAGTCCAATGTTTGCAGCCACCTCTGTCTTCGCCATCATCGTCATGTACGATGCAACGGGCGTCCGGCAGGCGGCAGGAAAACAGGCCAAAATCTTGAACCAAATCATCGATGAACTGTTTCAGGAGAAGCCTGAGTTTAACGAAGATCGGCTCAAGGAACTGCTGGGCCACACTCCATTTCAGGTGATTGTGGGCTCAATTTTGGGGGCCTTTATTTCCTGCTTGGCGACCCCGGCTTACTGAGTTAGCTGAAAAAGGCGTGGATAGGGGCAGGTGGGCAGCTTTGTGAGACGGTTTCAAAAGATGAAACCACCGGATATCGCTCATCTACTTTCTGCCTATGATGTTTGGAGCTACACCCATTTCACTGGCTTATTGAGTGCGCAATGCCTGCTCCGAAACTACTTCACTCTTTTGCCCTTTCAGCGATCGCAACTGCCACCTGGGCATTTACCGCTTCTAGCGCGCTGGCTTTCTCAGATACTCAATCCCATTGGGCCGCTACCTGCATTGATCAGTTGGCGGCAAAAGGCTTAGTGAGCGGTTATCCCGAGGGCACGTTTCGGCCGCAGGCGACCCTGACGCGCACCGAATTCGCCGTGCTCATGCTCAACTCGTTTGGCAGTGTTGAGCCCACTCGTCAGGCTCCGGCGTTTCGAGATGTGCCTTCCAACTTCTGGGGCTACCGGGCCATTCGGGAGGCTTACGCGCGGGAGTTTTTCTCAGGCTATCCCGATGGCATGTTTCGACCTGCAGAGGCCATTCCTCGGGTGCAGGCGATCGCAATTCTGGCGAATGCCACTCACATGAGCAGCCGGGAGACGCCGGAAACTGTTTTGCAGCGGCACTTTGACGATGCCCAACAGGTGCCAGAGTACGCCAGAAAGGCAATCGCAGCTGGAACGGTTGGGCGATTGGTTGTGAACTATCCGAGCCTGCGGCAGCTGCAGCCCAATCGAGCCATCACTCGGGGTGAGGTGGCCGCAGTATTATGCCAGTCTCTGAACCTTGCTCGGACTGTGCCCCTGGAGTATGTTGCAGGCGATCGCACGGTGTTTACCATTCCCCCTGAAATGGGCGGGTACGACCGCTTTTCAGAGGGGTTAGCGCCCTTCGCAGTCAATGGCAAAGCCGGATATATGAACCAACAGGGGGCAATTGTCATTGCGCCGCAGTTTGACGAAGCCTGGTCATTTTCAGACGGATTAGCGGCGGTGCGAGTCGGTTCCCAGTGGGGCTTTATTGATCGCACCGGGGCCTATGTCATCCCCTTGCAGTTTACGACCCGGACTGAAGACTTTTCAGAGGGCTTGGCGGCCATTCACACTGAAACCGGGCTGCACGGGTTTATTGACAGAACGGGTGCGATCGCAATACAGCTCCAGCCCAATTACGTAACTTCTTTTTCAGAAGGGCTGGCTGCGATCTCGGTCAACGGTCAAACTGGCTTTATCGACAAAACGGGGGCAATCGTGATCCAGCCCCAGTTTGAGCAAGTCAGAGCGTTTTCAGACGGGCTGGCAGCGGTGAAAGTGCGGTCTTCCCCCACAGCTTCTGCGCTATGGGGCTATATCGATCGCACCGGAGCCTTTGTCATCGAGCCGCAATTTTATGACGCGGAACCGTTTTCTGAAGGGTTAGCGGCTGTGCGAGGCCCCTCTGGTGACGGAATGTGGGGTTACATCAACCGCGCCGGTGAAGTTGCCATTCAACCTCAGTTTTTTGCCCAGCGGGAGTATCAAGGTCCGGTGGCAACGCCCTTTTCGGGGGGCATTGCGATGGTCCGCCGGGGCGAGCAGGCTGGCTTTATCGACCGCACCGGGAAATGGGCGATCGCAACTCAGTTTGTAGATGCCGACCGCGTCTCAAACGGCATGGCCCGAGTTAATGTAGGCGGCACCTGGACGCGAGTGCAGACGGGCTGCACCCACAGCGATGGCTGCTTCTACTCCAGCCAGCTCCAGGGCGGCAAGTGGGGCTACATTCAGATGCCTCGCCCTGCTAATCCATAGATCACGCTACAAAAGCACACCTCCCAACCTCGTCCCTGACCGTTGAAAACGGTAGAAATTAGGAGCATCGCCGTTGCCCATGCCCAAATCCTAGAAATAAGTACGTGACCTAAATTAAACGTCGCTGTCATTGCGAGCGAAGCGCGGCAATCTCCTTGTGGTAGCCGCTTTACAGGGATTGCTATAGCCCTTCGGGCATGGCTTCGCTAGCGCTTCGCTCGCAATGACTAATTAGGGCGATCTACTTAACTGTAATGCGAACATCTTTGGAAGCCGAAATTGTCACCCGTTTCTCCTAAGATTCAGTCACCATGTTTGGCGTTTTAAACCCCTCATGCAGCACAGAATCTAACTACTTAATTTCTAAGTTAAATGCTCTGGCAGCATATGCCATTGCTTTATTAACCAGCTCCGGG
>JACVRP010000116.1 GCA_014534385.1 Cyanobacteria bacterium Co-bin13 | reverse complement strand
GTCGGTGCCAGCTCACTGATGGGCTTGGGCATCTGCAGCTGATGAACCTTATACCAGCCGCCAAAGGTATTGTTGCTAGCCCGTAGAGGCAGCTTGCCGGTGAGCATCTGAAACATCAAAATGCCCAGGCTGTAGATATCGCTGCGGCTATCAAGCTCATGGCCCTCCATCTGTTCTGGAGAAGCATAGGCCAGTGTGCCCATAAAGCAGTTGGTCTGATCTGCTCCCTCCTGCATGAGCTTGGCAATGCCAAAGTCCAGCACTTTAGCCAGCTCCCCCAAAGAGGAATCTTGAACAATCAAGATATTGCTGGGTTTAATGTCGCGGTGAATAATCGTAACCGGGTCGGACTTGCCCTTCAAGATAATGCCCTCATGGGCCGACAGCAGCCCCAGGCAGATCTGGCGAGTCAAACCCAAAAACCGAGGAATCGGCAGCGGCTGAGCCCGGATTAGATCACTCAAGCTCTGGCCCTGTAGATACTCCATGACGTAGAAAGGGAGGTTCTCGTCATTCACGCCATAATCTGTGACGCGCACCACGTGAATGCTTTTTTGGCCTAGCTGAGCGCAGGTCATGGCCTCCTGCAAGAAGCGCTCCCGCATCTTCACCGTCAGCAGCGTCTGAGAGAGAAACTTAATGGCGACCTTAACGTTTCCCAACAGCGCATCTTCTGCCAGGTATACCTTTCCCATTGACCCCTGGCCCAGGGGTTCGATCAGTTCATAGCGGTTGCCAAGCTTGTGGTGAAAGTTAGGATCTGGCATGGGGGAACTTTTGGCAGGTCAGACAAGGAAGTTACAGGTGGTCGAAGTAGATGCCGTTTCTCTGCAATTGAAACATAGCTCCGGGGCAGCTGCCCCGGTTGCCCTAGGGGCACTACCTGAGCAGATGTAGAATCCAGCCAATGGGTAGCCAGACAAAGTGCACCCCAATTTTTTAGACAGTCTGCGGCATGGCCTGTAAAACAATTCCAAAGACAGCCTAACACTGTCCTGTGAGGCTGCTTAAAGAGCAGGTTCTCCTTTCTCCTTAGAGTTCCCAGGAGGGAGAAAACCTCCCATTCACCAATTTAGCTACCTGACAGAATTTGCCGCTTAAAGGGAAATGGCCTGCCGCTGCAGAGTTGCCTCCATAGCACTGGTAAGGTAGTGTCCGGTCATAATCCCACTGGAAAGGTGGTAGCGCTCCTCGTCCAGACGGTAGAGGGTTTCAAAGCCAGTTCGCCGTTGTCGATCACCTAGAGCCCAGTAGCGCTGAATAATCGAATCAGGGGCCACCCAACCTTCCCCCTCAACTCGGCCCAGCAAACTGTGCTGCAGTACAAATGTATACTGCCGATCACCACTGGTCAAGCGGCCCCGATACTGCTGGGCAATTTCTTCCAGAGCGCTTTCTGGAAAAATCAGCTTCATGACCATAGTGAACCAGTCGTCACGACTCCAGGCAACCAAAATCTTTCCTTTTACAGGAATCGGTAAGCTATCACGCTCTAGCCAACTTCCCTGCAGCGTCCAACGCCCTGGTTCAACTAAAAAACTATGAACCACGAGGTGCTCCCTGAGCAATCAATCGCGATAGGACTAGTGTTCCCATAGATGGAGCTGTGTGTCTCTTTTAAAATAAGAATACGCGCTCTTGCCGGTAATCGGCTGGATTGGCAGCTCTGGGTAGAGGCCCGGCAGCTTCAGTCTGCTAGGCTTTGGGGTTGCCGTAGGCTGTTGCGGGAAGGCTGAGAAGCATTTCCCAGGTGAATATCTCCCAGGAGCTGGTTTCGCCTAGCTCCTGTTACCGCTGGCAGGTTGCCAGAAACTCCCTGCCAACGCCAAAATCCTAGCACCGCAAAGGCAATGGCCTCTTTAAAGTCGGCAGGTACCCCAGCCTCGTCGGTGGTAATCACGGGAATAGGGTCCAGATGGGCCTGCAGACGACGATGCAGCAGGCGGTTGTGGCTGCCGCCGCCGCACAGCAGCACCTCATCCGGCAGCGCTGGCAGAAAGCGCCGGTAATTATCTGCGATGGAAGCTGCCGTAAACTCTGTCAGGGTAGCCAAAAAGTCGGCGTCTGACAGGCTGTGCTCCTGGGCATCTTGGCGGCAGTTTTCTAGGTAGGTCCAGCCAAACAGCTCCCGTCCAGTCGATTTAGGAGGGGGGATCTGGAAAAAAGGGTGGGCTAGCCACTGCTGCACCAGCGGTTGACAAGGGGTCCCCTGGGCAGCCCAGGCTCCGTCTCGGTCATAGGTGAGTTGCCCGCCCGAGAGCCCTTGAACAGCAATGTCGAGGAGGCTATTGCCCGGCCCGGTATCCCACCCGAGGACGGGGGGCAGGCTGACTTCGTCGGCGCTGCCCCTAGACAGGTAGGCAACGTTACCAATGCCGCCAATATTCTGCACGCAGCGGCTACGGTTGGGATGGCTCAGCAGGCAGGCATCAACTGGGGGCACCAAGGGCGCACCGTGACCCCCTGCGGCTAGATCGGCCTGACGAAAATTGCTCACGGTTGGAAGCCCGCTGAGTGCGGCAATTTCTTCTCCCCGGCCCAGCTGTAGGCTGTAGCCTAGCTGGCTTCCCTGGGGTGGACGGTGAAACACAGTCTGGCCGTGGGAGGCTACCAGATCAGCAGCCCCGTACTGAGCCTGTAGCTGCTGGGCAGCTGCGGCAAAGGCGCGGGCGATCGCATCGTCGAGGTCAGCCAGATCGGCAACCGAGAGGGGCTGACCAGAGGCCACTGAGAGGATGTGCGATCGCACATCCGGCGAGTAGGGCAGCATCAGCCCCCCCAAAAACGACCAGGCAAGGCGATAGCCCTGACCAGAAATCTCCACTAGCGCCGCATCAATGCCGTCTGCAGACGTACCGCTGATTAGTCCAATAACTCGCATTGGGTCTCCTTGGCCAAAACGACTATACCGGTAGACGATCGATTCCCTTATTGCTGCCAATCACAACCATCACTGAACCAGCCCGCAGCCGCGCTACGGGGCTGGGGTTGATCTCAAACTTGCCAGGGTTGCTTTCCTGGCTTACGGCCAGCAGCGTTAGACCATACTTGTTGCGCAGGTCCAACTCTACAATCGTCTTCTGGTGAAAAGCCTGAGGCACAATCACCTCCACAATGCTGTTTTCTGGATCGATTTCAAAGCGCTCCAAAATATTAGGCCGAGTCAGCGAGCGAGCCAGCTCACAGCCCATCTCATGTTCTGGGAAAACAACATGATCGGCCCCTACCCGCCTCAATAGCTTGACGTGAATTTCTGAGGAAGCCTTAGCAACCACGTGGGGAACGCCGGCTTCCTTGGCATTGAGCGTTGTGATCACGCTCTCTTCGACATAGTTGCCAATAGCCACAATCACGGTGTCAAAATCTGGAATTCCCGCTTCTTTAAGTGCGCTTGGTTGGGTTGAGTCAAGCTGCACCGCGTGGGCCGCAATCTGGTCAGTTAAGGCTTGGGCTACCCGCCGCTCGTCGGAGTCGATGCCCAGCACCTCATACCCCATGCTGTGGAGCGTGCCGCAAACTGCCCGACCAAACCGCCCTAGGCCGATAACAGCAAACTGTCGGCTGGGACTACGGAGAGTTTGAAAAAAAGACAGAGAGGCCAGATTCACATCTAAACGTTCCTTAAAGAACAGTCTTTAACCATTATCAATGAAGTGGGGCTGAGCGCTTGCCCAGACCTAGCGGCCCATCAACAAAGTCTGCCAGGAATGCTAGTCTAGCTAAATGGTCTTGGGTTTAGAGATGGACGTAAATATTCAACTTGGTCGCGGCAAGACAGTCCGCAGAGCCTACGGTATCGATGAAATTGCTCTAGTTCCAGGTCCACGCACCCTAGATCCTCAACTTGCGGATACCCGCTGGCAAATTGGCGGCATTGAGCGAGAAATTCCCATCATCGCTAGCGCCATGGATGGGGTTGTGGATGTGCAGATGGCGGTGCGGCTGACTCAGCTAGGAGCTTTAGGGGTATTAAACCTGGAGGGGATTCAGACTCGCTATGAAGACCCCAACCCCATTCTCGACAAAATTGCTTCTGTGGGCAAAGACGAATTTGTCTCCCTCATGCAGGGACTCTATGCAGAGCCGATTAAGCCTGAGCTGATCCAAAAGCGGATTCAAGAGATCAAGGCTCAAGGGGGCATTGCCGCCGTCAGCGCCACCCCCGCCGGAGCGTCTCGATTTGGTCAGGTGGTGGCCGAAGCCGGAGCCGATCTTTTCTTTGTCCAGGCAACGGTTGTCTCAACGGCCCACCTCTCCCCCGAATCGATTACGCCTCTAGACCTGGCCCAGTTCTGTTCCGAAATGCCCATTCCCGTTATCCTGGGCAACTGCGTCACCTACGAAGTCACCCTGAACCTGATGAAGGCGGGTGCCGCTGGGGTTTTGGTTGGCATTGGCCCTGGGGCAGCCTGCACCTCTCGGGGAGTTTTGGGCATTGGTATTCCCCAGGCAACCGCCGTTGCAGACTGTGCTGCTGCCCGGGACGACTTTTACCGCGAGACAGGCCGCTACGTGCCGGTTATTGCCGATGGCGGTTTGGTCACTGGTGGGGATATCTGTAAGTGCATTGCCTGTGGAGCTGATGGCGTTATGATCGGTTCGCCCTTTGCCCGGGCCGCAGAAGCCCCCGGTCGCGGCTACCACTGGGGCATGGCCACGCCCAGCCCGGTACTGCCCCGAGGAACTCGAATCAAAGTGGGCACCACTGGCACCTTGGAGCAAATTCTGAGAGGGCCGGCCCAGCTCGACGATGGCACTCACAACTTCCTAGGCGCACTCCAGACCAGCATGGGTACCCTGGGAGCCAAAAACTTGAAGGAAATGCAGCAGGTTGAAGTGGTCATTGCGCCCTCTCTATTAACTGAGGGCAAGGTCTACCAGAAAGCTCAACAGCTGGGCATGGGTAAGTAGACCCACTTCAGTTGCCTGTCTCAGCAGGATTGCTAGCCCCTTCCTGAAGACTTGGTAGTCGTTAGAACTATTCCTGACGGCTGCCGATTAATTTGCTTATCAGACCGTCTTCAATGGCAGATTCTAGTATGTCCACTGTAGAATAGGGAAAAGCGGAGACGAAAGTTTCCGTTCACTCCTCACACCACACTCCGCCCAAATCAACGATTTGGGCGGTTCCTTTTTGGGAAGCTTTTGCCTAAGTTTGGTTAGATATAGCCATCGTTACCCTGAGGGGGGCAGAGGCAAGTCAGAAATTACCCAGATTGGGTACATCGCAGCTTAACTTTGTCCTGGGCTTTCTGAGCAAAGCCTTGTTAACTGTTTTTGGGCCAGATTGAGCGCTCGCTGGCTCTAGGGTGCCAACTTTCAGGGATTCAACTTATCGGGTTAAATTCTATAGCCTTGGCCAAATTTATGGCTCTAGGTTCTAACTATGGGAATATTCTGCAGCAGTTTCCAGTTATTGTGCGCAGTTCTGGTCTAATGTAGAAGTCAACGGCCAAAGGCACGAAAATCTGGCTGTGTTAATATTTTTTGTACGTTATCGAGGCAAGGACATCGAGGCATGGCAGCCGCACAAGTCACAGATTCTACGTTCAAACAAGAGGTACTGGAAAGCGATGTTCCCGTCCTGGTGGATTTCTGGGCACCCTGGTGTGGTCCCTGCCGGATGGTCGCCCCAGTAGTCGACGAAATTTCTGAACAGTACGACGGTCAGGTCAAGGTGGTTAAGGTCAACACTGACGAAAACCCCAGCGTTGCTAGCCAGTACGGTATCCGCAGCATTCCCACGCTGATGATATTCAAAGGGGGGCAACGGGTCGATATGGTAGTGGGCGCTGTGCCCAAAACCACGCTGGCAAATACCCTGGAGAAGTATCTCTAAGCCTCAGGCAAACCCGCTTGAGCTGACCCTCAGAGATTGCACTACTCATTTCAATGCTTTGGTTCACTGGTGCGTCCGGCTCATAAGCCGGGCGCACTTTTACAATTGGCCGTCGAGCCATCCAAATCCCCTAGATCCTGATAAAACTCGGTAGAATGGGGTGCTACCCATTTCAAACTCCTGCAATAAATGGTTTCGCTTCCCTCCTCAATTCCCTCTGATGTTCAGGCCGAATTCCAGAGTTTGTTTGAGCAGCTGCCTGGCATGGAACACGGCAAGTTGATTAAGCAGGTGCTGGAAACCATCCTACGCATGATGGGACGGGAAGCAGACCGGCTAGATTGGAAGATCTTGAACTACACCCTGTTAGACCTGGAGCAGGGTTTCCAGATTTTTTATCCTTACCGACACATTCGCAAGATCACTATTTTTGGCTCGGCCCGTCTCCCCGCTGAGAGCCCTGAGTATCAGCTAACCCGGGATTTTGCCCACCGTATCAGCCAACAAGGTTTCATGGTCATGACGGGGGCTGGAGGCGGCATCATGCAGGCCGGAAATGAGGGGGCAGGGCCAGAGCATTCCTTCGGTCTCAATATTCAGCTGCCCTTTGAGCAGGGGGCCAACCCGATTATGACGGGTGACCCTAAACTCATCAACTTCAAATACTTCTTTACCCGCAAACTATTTTTCCTGCGGGAGAGCGACGCGCTAGTCCTGTTTCCAGGTGGCTTTGGTACACAGGATGAGGCCTTTGAGTCTATTACCCTGATCCAAACAGGCAAATCCAATCCGCTGCCGCTGGTGCTGGTGGATATTCCTGGCGGCGACTACTGGCACAGCTGGGATGCCTACGTCCGTAATCACCTTGTGAAGCGAGGCTTGGTCAGCCCCGATGACCCCTGCCTCTATACGATTACCGACAACGTAGAGGATGCCTGTGAGGCGATTAGCAGCTTTTACCGGGTGTTTCACTCGTGCCGCTACTTTGGCGATCGCCTGATTATTCGCCTTAAGGCTGACCTTTCTGATGCTGTGCTCGATCAGCTTAACAGCGAATTTAGCGGCATTCTGGCGAAAGGCAAAATCGAGAAAAGTCAGGCGCTGCCTATAGAAAAAGGGGATGAGACCGAGACTCTGCCCCGACTCATTCTCAACTTTAACCACCGAGATTTCGGGCGGCTGCACCTGCTGATTCGGCGGATTAATGAGTTGGGTATTCATCATCCTGAAACTGATCATCCCGAGCAAAAGTAAAAAGCTTTGCTTGGGAGCAAAACGCCCCTGGCTATCGACAGCCAGGGGCGTTTCAAAACTAGACAGACTCTAAAGCTAGGGCTAAAACTGCCGCAGGAACTTCAGGTCGCTGGAGTAGAGGCGGCGGATATCGTCGATCTGGTACTGCACCATGGCAAACCGTTCAATGCCAATGCCCCCGGCAAAGCCGGAGTAGACTTCAGGGTCGTAGCCGACAGCCTTAAGCACGTTGGGGTCGATCATGCCGCAGCCCAGCACCTCCAACCAGCGCCCCTGCCACTGCACGTCCACTTCGGCAGAGGGCTCCGTGAAGGGGAAGAAGCTAGGCCGCATGCGAATTGCCACATCGCCATAGAGAGCCTGGATAAAGGCTTTGACGGTGCCCTTAAGATCGGCAAAGGTGATGCCCTTGTCAATGGCGAAGAACTCTAGCTGGTGGAAGACGGCAGCATGGGTAGCATCAACCGTGTCGCGCCGGTAGCAGCGGCCTGTGGCCACCGCTCGCAGAGGGGGTTCGTGCTCCTGCATGTAGCGGATTTGCACGTTGGAGGTGTGGGTCCGCATCAGGTCGCCGTTGGGCAGGTAGAGTGTGTCCTGCATGTCTCGGGCGGGGTGGTCGGGCAGGAAGTTGAGCGCTTCAAAGTTGTAGTAGTCGGTTTCGATTTCTGGGCCGGTGGCGACGGTGTAGCCCAAGCCGACAAAGATATCGACAACCTGGTCAATGATGCTGTTAATCGGGTGAACTCGGCCCTGGGGAGTATACACCCCAGGCATCGTCACATCCAGGGTTTCGGCGGCGAGTTGGGCCTGAATTTTTTCCGCTTCTAGGGCTGTCTTGCGGGCCTCTAGGCCACCCTGCAGGGCGTCTTTGACGGTGTTGGCCAACGCCCCAATCCGGGGACGGTCTTCGGCAGAGAGTTTGCCCATTCCCCCTAAAACTTTGGAAAGCTCGCCTTTTTTACCCAGGTAGCCGACTCGCAGGGTTTCTAACGCTTCTAGGGTAGGAGCGGATGCGATCGCATCTCCTGCCATCGCCTGAAGGGTCTGCAGTTGAGACTCTAGATCTGTCGGTGCTGTAGTCATCCCGGTCATGATTCAGTAAACATGGCAGCAAGGCCTGGGCAGTTTGTCTCGCTGGAGACAGTGCTTATTCTAGTGTATGAGGTTTGGGGCAGAAGGTGATTGGCTAGGCTTGAGCTGGAACTTTAAGGCGTCAATCTCGTCTCAACTATGCCATGCTTCAGGCAGAATCTCCCACCAGCCATCAGCACGCTCCCATGAATCTTCTGATCAGCAACGACGACGGTATTTTTGCTCAGGGCATCCGTACGCTAGCCAATACTCTGGCTGCCGCCGGTCACCCAATTACCGTGGTCTGCCCCGACCGAGAACGCTCGGCCACCGGGCACGGCCTGACCATTCACCAGCCGATCCGCGCGGAAGTCGTAGAGTCTGGGTTCCATCCCTCAATCAAAGCCTGGGCCTGTTCGGGTACGCCCGCCGACTGCGTGAAGCTGGCGCTGGGGGCGCTGGTGGAGGAACCGCCTGATTTTGTGCTCTCAGGCATTAACCACGGCCCTAACCTGGGCACTGACGTGCTCTACTCAGGCACCGTCTCAGCAGCGATGGAAGGGGTGATTGAGGGCATTCCTGCGATCGCACTGAGTTTGGGCAGCTACGTCCACCAAGACTTTTTACCAGCGGCCCAGGTTGCCCAGGCGCTGCTAGCCCACTTCAGCCAGACTCCGCTAGCCCTGCCGCTGCTGCTCAACGTCAACGTGCCAGCCGTAAAAGCCAGCCAGCTCAAGGGCATTCAGATCACCCGCCAGGGTATCCGCCGCTACCATGATCTGTTTGAGCGGCGGCTTGACCCCCGAGGCAAGACCTACTACTGGCTGGCTGGGGAAGTCTTGGAAGATGTAGAAGACCCCATCGGCAATCAGGGTTGGCCGGAGGGCACTGCTGAGGCGCTGCGTCCCGTTTCTACGGATGTGCAGGCCGTCAAAGAGAACTATATTTCCATTACCCCCCTGCAGTACAACCTCACCTCCCTGGCCGGTCTGCCCCAGCTACAGGCTGCCATCGCCGATCCCGGCAAACTGTTCTCATCGTTTGCCCACAATGTGTAAAGAATTTGCAGGACTCTGACGAGAAAAGCTATCTTTGGCACAATGCACTGATATCACCATTGCTGGGTAATCTTATTTAAGATTGGAATGTGGTGTAACGTCTGGGTGATCCGCATCTAAGCTAAGTGATTCATCCGCCGCCCAAACAAATTCATGGCTGAAGCACAAAACCAGTTTATTGTTCGCTTTTGGGGAGT
>JACVRP010000475.1 GCA_014534385.1 Cyanobacteria bacterium Co-bin13 | reverse complement strand
CTGCTTAAGGACGACAAAAAATATCCCTACCTCTGCATCACCTGGTCTGAAGACTACCCCCGCATCTACATCACCCGCAAGCGGCGCAAGAGCCTTAAAGACCGCTACTACGGCCCCTACGTAGACGTCGGGCTGCTGCGGAGTACGCTAAATCTGGTCAAGCGAATTTTTCCTCTGCGGCAGCGGCCCCAGCCCCTATTTAAAGACCGCACCTGCCTCAACTTTGACATCGGCCGCTGTCCTGGCGTCTGCCAGCAGCTAATCACCCCCGAGGACTACCACAAGATTGTGCAGCGGGTAGCGATGGTCTTCCAGGGCCGGACGTCAGAGCTGGTAGATGTGCTGACCCAGCAGATGGAAAAAGCCGCTGAAGACCTCAAGTTTGAGCAGGCGGCTCGGCTGCGAGATCAGATTAAGGGCCTAGAGCGGCTGTGCGCTGATCAGAAAGTTGCCCTGCCCGACGATACGGTGTCGCGCGATGCGATCGCACTGGCGACCGACGAGCAGCACGCCTGTATCCAGATCTTTCAGGTGCGGGCCGGGCGGCTGGTGGGTCGGTTGGGCTTTGTCGCCGATGCCCAGTCAGGCACCCCCGGCGAAATCCTCCAGCGCGTTTTGGAAAACCACTACCAGAGCGTAGATCCCGTGGAGATCCCGGCGGTCATCTTGGCCCAGCACGAGCTGCCTGAAGGCGATATCCTGGCCGAATACCTGAGCAGCCGCCGGGGCCGCAAGGTTACCGTTGAGGTGCCCCAGCGCCAAACCAAGGCCAACTTGGTGGAGATGGTCGAGCGCAACGCCCAGTACGAGCTGGCCCGCACCCAAAAGTTTGCCGATCGCAATGCTCAAGCCGTGCTTGATCTGGCAGACATGCTAGACCTGCCCGACCTGCCCCGCCGCATTGAGGGCTACGACATCTCCCACATCCAGGGATCGGATGCGGTGGCGTCTCAGGTGGTCTTTGTCGATGGGCTGCCCGCCAAGCAGCACTACCGCCACTACAAAATCAAAAATCCTGAGGTTCGGGCCGGGCACTCTGACGACTTTGCCAGCATGGCCGAAGTCATTCGTCGCCGCTTCCGCCGCTATGCCGCCGATCCCGAGAAGCGACGGCACGGTGATCCTGATTGGCCCGACCTGGTCATGATCGATGGCGGCAAGGGGCAGCTCTCTGCAGTCGTTGAGGTGCTGCGCGAACTCAACCTGCTGCAAGATCTCAAAGTCGTCAGCCTGGCCAAAAAGCGGGAAGAGATCTTTCTTCCCGGCGAGTCCAAGCCGGTAGAGACCGACGCCGAACAGCCAGGGGTACAGCTGCTGCGCCGCCTGCGCGATGAGGCCCACCGCTTTGCCGTCAGCTTCCACCGCCAAAAGCGCACCGATCGCATGCGCCGGTCCCGGCTCTCAGAAATTCCTGGCCTGGGGCAGCACCGCCAGAAGGAGCTGTTGGCAGCCTTCCGCTCCATCGACTACATTCGAGAAGCCTCGCCCCAGCAGCTAGCTACCGTACCCGGCATTGGCCCCCACCTGGCCCAGCAAATCTACGACTATTTCCATCCCACGACGGAAACAGCCGATGAATCCGCCTGACCCTAAGCTGACGGTGGCAGAAATTCACCACCTGCTGACCCACCTAAATCCTAAAAAAGCTGAACCCACCCCAGCCTCTTCAGGCCCGCCTGCCTCCCCTGAGCGCCTACGGCGGCTGATGGAGATCTACTGCGTAGTCAAAGCCGGAGGCGTGCAGGTGCAAACCGAAGCCGCCCAAGCCCACCTAAGCCGCGAACTAGCCCAGCTCAAAGCCGAACTGGCCGAAGCAGAAACCCAGCGTCCTAACAGCTCCCGAAGCGCGATTTTGCACCAGGAAATAGAGGATCTGCGCCGCTCTGTCCACTGGCGACTCACCCGACTACGCGGCATCGACCCCAACGAAGAAGCTGCCGTAGCCGCCTGTCTAACGGAGATCGAACAGGGGTTATCAGACACACCGAAGTATAGCGGCGAGGCTTAGGAGAATGACAAAACGCATCCAGGCCACCATCCACGGCACAGTCCAAGGCGTTGGCTTTCGCTACTACACCCAGCAAGAGGCTATCCGGTTAGGCGTGACGGGCTATGTTCGCAACTTGCCCGACAGCACCGTCGAGATGGTTGCCGAGGGTACAGACGCGCAGATTCAAGCCCTTTTAGCCTGGGCGCATCAGGGGCCAGCGGCGGCTCGCGTCACCCGCGTTGTTGTGGCTGAGCAGCCTGCTTCGGGTGACTTTCAAAATTTCTCTATCGAGCGTTAAGCGCCAATCCTATGCCTGGAAAAATTGTGCAGATCAGCGTCTCCCAGGGGGGCGTGCCCAAACTTCCCATTGCCGCTGCCCAGGTTTCGGTGGCCGGGTTAGCCGGAGATCGCCAGGCCAATCTCAAGTTTCACGGTGGCCCTGATCGGGCAGTCTGCCTCTGGTCGCTGGAGGTGATCGAAACCCTGCAGCAGGAGGGCCATGCGATCTCACCTGGCAACGCTGGAGAAAATGTCACGGTCACCGGACTAGATTGGGCCGAGGTCAAGCCGGGCACCCAAATTCGTCTGGGCGAAACCGTACTGCTAGAGGTTACCGACTACGCTCAACCCTGCCGCAAAAATATGCGCTGGTTTGCCGATCGCCGCTTCAGCCGCATCAGCCAGACTCACTACCCCGGCAGCAGCCGCGTCTATGCCCGCGTTTTGGTGGAGGGTGCGATCGCACCGGGCGATCCGGTTGAGCTGGCAGCAAAGGCTGTAGTCTCTCTCGACACGCCAGGGTAAAGTTAAGCAACTTTCAGAAAAGGTAAATAAGCAGTAAAGTTGGCCCGCTTTCTGTAGGAGCCAAGTCGATTTGGGCACGCTAGGGGCGACCTCATCTTTCCGTAAGCTGTTTTCGGAAGGGTGTAGTCATGGCTGAACAACGCCGTAACACCCCCCAGAAAAAGCACCTATGGGTATTCTTATTTTTCTAGTTGCGCTCGTCCTGATTGTGGGCTTCATTGTGATGGATGCCTACAACCGCCTGGTGACGCTGCGCAACCGCT
>JACVRP010000650.1 GCA_014534385.1 Cyanobacteria bacterium Co-bin13 | reverse complement strand
ACACCTCGACCAACCCCACCACCACAAGACCCACAACCAGGATCAACAGCCCTACTCTCAACCCTTCTCCCCCCAACACGCTTCCTCAGTCTAAGGGGATTTTCTCACCAGACCGTCCCTTTACCCATTTTTGAATAAGGCCTATACTACAGACACTACAAAAGCCAGCTAACTCTAGGCTAGAGAGAGAAGAGAAGTAATCGCCTCTTCTCCCATTCCGAAAGCGAGGCCAAAACCCCCACCCCAACGCGTTGGGTCGCGCCACACTCAACGCCACCCGCTCCCCCATCTCCATTTCCCCGCGTCCCCCCGTCTCCCCCGCCCCCTCGCGCCCTCCTTCCGCGCTAAATACTACATTGTATTATTTGTAGTATAATGAGCCAATCGCTCAAACGGGCCTAAAATCTCATGGCGACCTTTAAAGACGTAATTGGTTATTACCGCCAATATCGGGGGCTATCTATCTTCAGCATTGCGACCAGCAGCCTGTTTCAGGTGGTTGATCTGGCCGTGCCCTACGCGATTGGTCAAATTCTCAACCTGCTGTCGGAGCAGGGGCTAGACCCAGTGAGTCAAGGATTGATCGGTGCGATCGCAACCCTCCTACGGCTGCCCCAGACCCAGTCTCTGTCTCTAGCGGTGCTGATGGGCATCATCTTTGTAGTCACCGTGGTGCGCGCTCCGATCCAGCCGTGGGTGGCAGACTGGTTTCACTGGGACATTGCTCTGCGCACGCGGCGAGACCACTCCCAGAAGGTGCTGGAGAAGATTCTCACCCTGCCCATCGGCTTTTATGACGAGAACAATCCCGGCCGCGTTGCTGGTCGGGTCGCGCGGGGACTATCTAACCACACCTGGACCTATCCCGAAATTGCCGGACAGGCCATTCCCAAGCTAGTTCGGGTGACTGGCATTTTCTTTCTAATCTGGTGGATTGATTGGCGAATTGCGCTGCTGTTTCTGCTGTCGTTTATCGTCATCCTGGGATACAGCCTGCGGGAGCTAGTCCGCATCAACAAAAAGGAGCAGCTGTACGACCGCTACGTAGAAAACACAGAGAGCCGCACTTCGGAGATCATCACCAACATCAAGACCGTGAAGGCATTTGCGACCGAAGGTGAGGAGCTGAGGCGGCAGCAGCAGCGGCTACGGCGGGAGTTTGCGCTGGTAGACAGGGTGATCCACAGAGGCTATGTGATGCTGATCACCTGGCAGGATCTGGTGATTCAAAGCTGTGTCTTTGCCATTCTAGGGCTAACGCTGCTGGCAACTCTGCGGGGACAGGTTTCGTTGGGGCACTTCGTCACGACCTTGACCGTCTCCAGCATGGCCTACTCGGAGCTAGAGCCCATTAGCAATCTGGCCGAGATCTTTGCCCGTCGCTACGCTGCCGTCCTGCGGTTCCATGAGTTTATGGAGCTGCCGCCAGGAAACGATCGAGTGGTGCTGAGCACGCCTGAGAGCATTCCTGCCTACCGGTTCACTGGCAAACTGCACCTTGAAAACCTAAGCTTCGGCTACGACAGCGAGCGCCCGGTGCTAGAGAACATTGACCTGCTGATCGAGCCCCGGCAAACGGTGGCGCTAGTAGGCCGCTCCGGCTCCGGCAAATCTACCCTGGTAAAGCTGCTGTTTCGCTACTTCGACCCCCAGTCGGGCCGGATCTTGATTGACGGAGAAGACATTCGTCGCCTAGACGTCACGGGCTACCGCCGCCGCCTGGCCATTGTCCACCAGGAAGTAGACGTGTTTAACGGCACCCTGCTAGAAAACCTGACCTACGGCAACCCCCAGGCGACCCCGGCAGACATCGAAGCCGCCTGCCAAATCTCCCGAGTAGACGAGTTTGCCCAGCGATTGCCCCAAGGCTACTACACGGTTGTCGGTGAGCGCGGCATGCGCCTGTCGGGCGGACAGCGGCAGCGGTTAGGCATTGCCCGCGCCCTGCTCGTCAACCCCGATGTGCTGGTCTTCGACGAAGCCACCTCCAGCCTCGACTACGAGTCCGAAAGGTCTATTCAGCTAGCCATGCGCTCAATTCTCGGCACCCGCACCACCTTGATCATCGCCCACCGCCTAAGCACAGTACGCGAAGCCGACAAGATTGTTGTCCTCGACCAGGGCCGCATCGTCGAAGTCGGCAGCCACGAGGAACTGCTGCGGCAGAATGGGCTGTATCATCGCCTGCACGTGCTGCAGGAAACCGGCGACTTGCTGGGGTAGGGTTTGAGACGCGGGGAGATGGGGTCGCAGAGACGCGGAAGTTTTCAACTACGCTTAACAGAAGAATCTATGCTCCCCATCTCCCCCGCTCCCCATCTCCCCCGCTCCCCATCCCCCCTGTTCCCCACTCTCCATGTCCCCATCCCCTACCTCCCCAGAACTCACTCGCTGTGGCTGGGTCCATGCCGACCCAATCGAGGTGGCGTATCACGACCAGGAATGGGGCGTGCCGCTGCACTGCGATCGCAAGCACTTTGAGTTTTTGGTGCTAGATGCGTT
>JACVRP010000351.1 GCA_014534385.1 Cyanobacteria bacterium Co-bin13 | reverse complement strand
CTCACATGCTGGCTTGGGTGCCAGTCCAGCCAAAGCCGCTCCAGGACGCGCACCGCAGCATCGGCCAGTTTGCCCAGCAGGGCGTAGAGCAAAATGCTCAGCACCACCACATCGGTCTGCATAAACTCGCGGGCGTTCATCGCCATGTAGCCGATGCCGGAGGTGGCGGCGATGGTTTCGGCCACAATTAGGGTCAGCCACATAGTGCCCAGGGCGTAGCGCAGGCCGACAAGAACGCTGGGCAGTGCCCCCGGAAAGATGATCTGGGAGAAGAGTTCTCGTCGACTGAGGCCGTAGACTCGGCCCATTTCGATCAGCCCTGGGTCGATGGCGCGGATGCCGTAGAAGGTGTTGACGTAGATGGGAAACAGCACGCCCAGAGCCACCAGAAAAATGCGGGCCTCATCGCCAATGCCAAACCAGAGAATGACCAGGGGAATCATGGCCAGGTGGGGGACGTTGCGAATCATTTGAATCGAGCTGTCGGCCAGCAGCTCCGCTGGACGAGAAACCCCATTGAGTACGCCGAAGAACAGCCCAATGCCCCCGCCAATTAAAAAGCCGACCGTCGCCCGCCAGGCGCTGATGCCAACGTGCCTTAGCAGTTCCCCGCTGAGGGTGAGCCGGATGGCTGCCTGCACCACGTCAGTAGGGGCTGGGAGGATGCGGCTGTTGATTAGTCCCACTTGGGCCAGAACTTGCCATAGGACGACCAGAGCAGCGGGTACAACCCAGGGGATGATGCGATCTAGGGGGAGGTCTCGGAGCCAGGGCGTGGAGCGGCGGAGTGAGGTGGGGGTCATGGGGAGTGGAGGAGTGGGAGGGTGGATGGGTGGGGGAGACGCGGGGACGGGGAGACACGGAGACGCGGGGAGAGTGCAAGTAGGGTACATTCGCGCAGCAATGCACCCCCGTTTAACGCTGCACTGGGCGGGGTGACGCTCTAGGGGTGCGTTAAACGGGGGTGGGGACTTTGGTGGTTAGGGTTTGGGCGAATTCGGTGAGGGCAGTGTGGAAGCGGGTCTCTAGCTCAGGATCCTGAAATTCGATGCCGCCTTGTTCGAAACGCTGGAACTGAGTATCGACTAGGTAAACGCCCTGCAGGATCTGGGTCGCGCCGAGCACGCCCAGGACTGGGTTGAGGGCGTAGTCGATGGCTAGCAGGTGAGCCAGGGTGCCGCCGGTTGCAATGGGGAGGATGGGTTTGCCGACTAGAGCTTTCTGCGGCAGCAGGTCTAGAAAGGCTTTGAGAATGCCGGTGTAGGCGGCTTTGTAGACGGGGGTTGAGAGAATCACGGCATCGGCGGTAACGACTTGGGCCGTGGCGGCAGCAATGGCCGGGTGATCGAACTGGGCTTGCAGTAGGGCTTCGGCGGGCAGATCTCGAACCAGCAAGATATCTAGGTGGATACCCTGGGTCAGCAAAATGCGCTGGGCCTCTTCCAGCACTGCGTAGGAGCGGGAAGGATGGGAGGGACTGCCTGCGATCGCAATAACCTTGGCCATGCAAAAAACCTCAAAAAACAACAAACCCTGCAAGGGGCAGATTCAGGAGAAAAGACGCAGAGGTGGATCAGGCGTAAGGTCCGGTTAGAGGTGTGCTGTCTGCCCCTGCGTCAAGCTTGGAGTACCTAGGGGTCAGCCCGCCCAAATTGCGGTGGACACGTCAATCTGCTTAGGAATGAGCTGAAGGTTGTAGAACGTGTCTGCAACATCTTGCTGGTAGGCCACAACCTCATTAGTGATGCGCTGGATGCCGTAGCCCCGACGAGTTTCCACCAGATCTAAGACATCTGTGGGAATGCCCAGCTCATTGGATAAAAATTGGGAGACCTCCTTCGAGTTGCCCTTGGCCCAGGTGCTGACGGTTTCGAGTTCTTCTAGCAGCGCTCCCAGCAGGTCGGGGTTGCCGTCTACAAAGGACTTGGTGGCCAGGTAGAAACCGCGATTTTGTACAATGCCTTTGCCATCCCTGAGGGTTCTGGCTCCCAATTGCTTCTCGGCTGCGGCCTGGAAGGGATCCCAAATCACCCAGGCATCGACGCTTTTTTGCTCAAAGGCGGGGCGGGCATCGCCGGGGGGCAGGTAGGCCGTTTCAATATCGCTGTACTGCAAACCCGCTTCTTCCAGCGCTTTGACTAGCAGGTAGTGGACGTTTGACCCTTTGTTGAGGGCAACCTTTTTGCCCTTCAGCTCAGCTACGGTTTGAATAGGAGAGTCTTGCTGCACCAGCAGTGCTTCGGCCAGCGGGCCAACGTCTTCCCAGGCGACATAGAGCAGCGGGGCATCGGCGGCCTGGGCAAAGATGGGCGGCGTTTCTCCGGTGTAGCCAATGTCGATGCTGCCCACGTTGAGGGCTTCGAGCATCTGCGGGCCAGCCGCAAACTCATTCCAGGTGATGGGGATGGATTCGGCCTCAAACCGCTTTTCGAGCAGCTTTTGGTTTTTCAGCAGGTTCAGCACCGTGGAAGATTTTTGGTAGCCCACCCGAATGGTTTTGGCAGACGCATTGCCGGGTGTGGCCTGAGGCGCTGTTCCACTGGTTGCCCCGTTGGTTGTCTGGGGCGTGGTGCTGCCGCAGGCGTTGACCGTGCCAGCCAGGGTCAGACCACCCAAAAACAGGCTGCTTTGGCGCAAGAATCTGCGTCGAGACGCGAGGCCCATCCCCCGACTTACCGGGATAGCTGATGGGAGGTCTGGGGGGAATTTGGGCAAAGACTGTTTAGAGGACATATATTCAACTCAACTTCTTAGGGTCTGGGTTGCGATGGGTTAATCAAAGAACTGGCCTGGAGGTTGCCGCCGCCGTTAATCAGCGGTTGCGGCAGAAAGTTGCCGGGGTTAGGTGGGTGTCCAAATGACGTCGCTGACGTTGACGGCTTTGGGGATTAGCTCTAGCTCGTAGAACGCATCGGCGATGCGCTGCTGCTCTGCGATCGCTTCTGCCTGCACCGGGTCAAAGATGTAGCTGCGGCGTCGGGTCACCACGTCGAGAATCTCTGGATCTAGGCCCGTAACCGGGGCCAGCACCTCTACCACTTCAGCAGGGTTGGAATCGGCCCATTTCGCCACTTCGGCGGTTTCCTCCAGCAGGGCCACTAGCAGCGCTTCGTTGTCGGCCACAAAGGCTTTAGAGGCCAGAAAAAACTCTCGGTTGGGGGCCAGCCCCTCACCCGTGGACAGGCTTTTAGCGTTGAGCTGCTTTTCGGCTGCCGCGTAGAACGGATCCCAAATGCCCCAGGCATCGATATTGTTTTGCTCAAAGGCGGCGCGGGCATCGGCAGGCGTGAGATTCACAGGCTCAATATCGTTCCAGGAAAGCCCTGCCTGCTTCACCGCCTGTACCACCAAAAAGTGAGCGCTAGAGCCTCGCTGAAAGCCAATTTGCTTGCCCTTGAGATCGGCTAGGGAGCTCAATGGCGAGTTGGCTGGCACCAAGATGCCAGAACTCTTAGGCCGGGGGGCACCGCTGCCCACATAGAAGAAGGGCGTATCGGCCGCCTGGGCAAAAATGGGGGGAGCATCCCCCGTGCGGCCGATGTCGATGCTGCCCGCGTTGAGCGCTTCCAGCAGCGGCGGCCCCGACTGAAACTCAATCCACTCAACCCGAGTGCCAAAGGACTTCAGCCGCTCCTCCAGCCCTCCCCGCGCTTTGATCAAAATGAACGGGTCAAACTTTTGGTGGCCAATGCGCAGCACCGTGGCCTTGGCCTGGGCGGTAGCGGGCTGGGCTGCCCCGCCGGTAGAGGCGACGCGGTTGCAGGCAGTGGTCACTGTGCTGACCCCAAAGCCAGCGGCAAAGAGATAGGCAAAAGATTTTAGCGACTGTCGTCGAGTCAACCCCCAACTGGGGCGACGCTGCTCTGCTGCCATGATTGTGTCTCCACGAACGTTGTCCTGATGCGGCTGGTTCTGCTGTTGGCAATCCAACAGACTCAACCAGGTCAGAAAACTACGGTAGATCGGTAGAGTTACCGCTATTCAATGGCGCAGTATGTCATGCATTTCGATCGAAATTCAAGTCAACTGAGTTACATTTGAAATTAAATTTCACTTAAAGGGTTGCTCATACTCATCAAAGGCAGGGCGCTAAGCCCGCTGGTGGGTTTTATCCAGCAGCTTGATGAGATATTTAGGCGGCTCGGAGTAGCCCTGCCGGTAGTAAAACTTGTGCGCCGGCTCGCGTTTGGAAGAACGTTGTGCAGCGGTGGCGTTGCTGCGCCTCCATGATTGCGGGGATTGATGCTTGGGGGCAGGCCCCCAAACCCCCTTTGGAGAGCGGGCGCGCCCTCCAAACCTCCCCCGCTAGAAATTCCCCGCCATCGGCATTGCTTCGCTCGTTCAGTGGAGTCTGTGAAAGGGTGTGCAAGTCCTCCT
>JACVRP010000128.1 GCA_014534385.1 Cyanobacteria bacterium Co-bin13 | reverse complement strand
GGGGCCCGGGCTCCCCCAAACCCCCCGAAAGGGTTTGGTCTGTGGTCGTTTGGGGCAGTTTAGTGATTCAGTTATGTTGTGGCTGGCTGAATCACTGAATTGAAAGGGCATCTCTGGTAGGGGCGCATATCCATGCGCCCCTGGTCTGGGTCTTTGAGGATTGGCTTAGGGGGTGCGCTCTTGGATCGTGAGCTGGGGTTTCTACTGCTCTTGCATGAGGCGCAGGTAGTTTTGCTTGAGCTGCAGGTGGCTTTCGCTGAGGCGTTCGGAGAGGTGCTTTTCGACTTGGCAGAGTTCTTTCCAGAAGGTGGCGGAGCGCTGGGCACCGAGGTATTCGCGCCAGAGGATGGCTAGCAGGTCGGCGGCTTGGGGGTTTTGAGCTTCGAGGTCTTGGTGCAGGCGATCGAAGGTGACCTGGGCATCTTGGTGAGCGTTAACAGATTGAGCCTGTTGGATGGCTTCTTGGAGGGATTCGGTTAGGGTGGGTAGAAGGGTGTTTTTCATGGGTGCTTTTTTCAAGAGTAGAAAAAATGGGGGCTGGAAGCTCCCGGCGTTCTTATAGAATCTTCACAAGAGACGTATACCGACAAACTTTACACTGACGCACTCACATGGGCAAGCAGCGCATTCTCTCCGGCATCCAGCCGACTGGCAATTTGCACCTGGGCAATTACCTGGGGGCCATCCGTAACTGGGTGGAGCTGCAGGAGGAGTATGATGCTTTCCTGTTCATGGCGGATCTGCACGCGATTACGGTGCCCCATGACCCGACGCAGCTGGCTGAGAATACTTACAAGGCAGCGGCGACTTACTTTGCCTGCGGCATTGACCCTGAGAAGGCGACGGTGTTTGTGCAGTCTCATGTGTCGGCCCACGCTGAGCTGACCTGGCTGTTTAACTGCATCACGCCTCTGAACTGGCTGGAGCGGATGATTCAGTTCAAGGAGAAGGCGATTAAGCAGGGGGAGAATGTCAGCATTGGCCTGCTCGACTACCCGGTGCTGCAGGCGGCGGATATCTTGCTGTATGAGCCGGAGTTTGTGCCGGTGGGGGAAGACCAGAAGCAGCACCTGGAGCTGACACGGGATATTGCAGCGCGGCTGAACTTTCAGTTTGGCAGTGAAGACACGCCAATTCTCAAGATTCCTGAGCCGCTGATTCGGGAGGTGGGAGCGCGGGTGATGAGCCTGACCGACGGCACTAAGAAAATGTCGAAGTCTGACCCATCAGACCAGAGCCGGATTGATCTGACCGATGCCCCTGAAGACATTACCCGCAAGATTAAGCGGGCCAAGACCGACCCGCAGCGGGGGCTGGAGTTTGATAACCCGGAGCGGCCTGAGTGCCATAACCTGCTGAGCCTGTATGCGCTGCTGTCGGGTCAGACAAAGCAGGCGGTGGCAGAAGAGTGCCAGGAAATGGGCTGGGGCCAGTTTAAGCCGCTGCTGGCGGAGACGGCGGTGGAGGCATTGCGACCGATTCAGGCTCGCTACAGTGAGCTGATGGGCGATCGCACCTACCTCGAAAAAGTACTGAAGCAGGGCAACGAACGGGCAGGTGCGATCGCATTTCAAACCCTCACCAAGGTCAAAGACGCCCTGGGCTACTCCAAGCCGCTGTAGCGAGCATCACGATATACTGAACCAAAAATGGCTGATGAACAGGTCTGTGTGCCTGCAGGCCAGCTCACCTGATTTTTCTTGCTTAATAAATGTCTGTTTTTCCGGATCGCCTGTCTGCTCCGCCCCTGGGCTATCGCTTCCGTAGCGCCGCTAGCTCAGGGGACTTTTTGATCACCGCTGAGGTGATGCCGCCCAAAGGAGGCAATCCTCAGCACATGCTGGAGATGGCCAGGCAGCTGAAGGGACGGGTCCATGCTGTGAACATTACCGACGGCAGCCGGGCGGTGCTGCGAATGTCGTCGCTGGCGTCGGCAGTGATTTTGCAGCAGGAGGGGATTGAGTCGATCTGTCAGATGGCCTGCCGCGATCGCAACGCCATTGCCCTCCAAGCCGACCTGATGGGAGCCCATGCCCTAGGCGTTCGCAATCTGCTGGCCCTAACTGGCGACCCAGTTAAAGCAGGCGACCATCCAGAATGCCGCAGCGTGTTTGAGCTGGAGTCGGTGCGGCTGCTAAAGCTAATTAACAAACTCAATCAGGGCAGCGACAGCCACGATAAAGAGCTGCCCGATGGCTCACTAGATCTCTTTGTGGGAGCCGCAGTCGATCCCCAGTGCCGCAGCCTGTCTGGTCTGCAACGCCGCTTCGAGCGCAAGCTAGAGGCCGGAGCCCAGTTTTTCCAGAGCCAGCTGATCTCAGATTTTGACCAGCTAGCGATGTTTATGGAGAAGGTGGCGGCGGGTTGCGATCGCCCCGTTTTGGCTGGAATCTTTCTGCTGAAGTCGGCTAAAAACGCCAATTTCATTAACCGCAACGTCCCCGGCGTAGAAATTCCCCAAGCTATTATTGACCGACTGGCGGCTGCGTCTGACCCTTTGCAGGAGGGCATTGCGATCGCGGCTGAGCAAGTGCAGGCAGCCCGACAGCTCTGCCAGGGCGTTCACCTGATGGCCGTGCGGCGGGAGGATCTGATTCCGCAGATTCTGGATCGGGCGGGGATTGGGGCTGTGACGCCAGGTGGTTTGAATGGCGTCGGTAGCTCGGTTGAATCCCTGGTTCAGCCTGTGGAAAATCTGGTCTAGAATGCCGGTACAGAAACCCGGTTTCTCGACTAGAAAGCCAGTCGTACCATCAAAGCGGCGACGAAGAAACCGGGTTTCTGGGTGCTGCACTGGGGTTTTGCCGTGGTGTTGTGCAGGGTGGCAGGAACGGTCTGCTGAACCCACCCCACAGGCTTTTCTATCTTCTCCACCACCCCCATCCCCCCCTATCCCCGCGTCCCCGCGTCCCCCTATCCCCGCGTCTCCCACCCACCTACCCATTCACCCTCCCACCCAAATCCGCTAGCCTATAACAAACCCCACACCCCACCACCCCCATGCCCTACTACCCTGGAATCGCCAGCGATGCCTTCCGCCACCCTCTTGATCGTCAGGCCGAGGAGGCGCTGCGGAGCGTTCCGGGGTTTGACCTGACGGCGCGCAAGTTTATTGAGCTGGTCTATGAGCGGCCTCAGTATGTGTATTTGCTGGGCAATGCAGTGCAGGTGGGGCCGCGCCAGTATTCCACGCTGTATCACCTGTTTCGGGAGTGTGTTCACACCCTGGATTTGAAGCCTGAGCCGACGCTGTTTGTCGTGCAGAACCCAGAGGTCAATAGCTACTCGCTGGGGGAGGAGCATCCCTGCGTGGTGGTCTATACGGGGCTGCTGGATCTGTTGGGTGATGAGGAAATCAAGACGGTGATGGCCCATGAGCTGGGCCATCTTAAGTGCGGCCACACGACGCTGACGCAGATGGCAATGTGGGCGATGAATACGGCTTCGATCATTGGCGATTTGACCTTTGGGCTGGGCAACGTGGTCAGCAGCGGCCTGATCTATGCCTTTTATGAATGGCGGCGGATGGCGGAGCTGAGCTGCGATCGCGCTGCCCTGCTGGTGATGGATGACTGGCGGCAGGTGATGCAGACCATGATGAAGGTGTCGGGCGGCAGTCACCGCTTTGCCCATGAGCTGAGCTTTGAGGAGTTTGAGCGGCAGGCGGAGCAGTACCAAAATCTCGATACTGATGGGTTAAACCAGGTCTATAAGTTTTTGCTCTACAACGGTAGCCCCAACGCACTTTTGAGCCATCCCTTTCCGGTGGAGCGGCTGCAGCACCTGAAGCAGTGGGCCAGCTCTGAGGAATTTCGTCAAATTCGGGCCGGAAACTACCGCCGTGCTCCGGCCCAGGGCGCTGTGCATACTCAGGCCACGTCCAGCACGTCCAGCAGTCCTCAGGAAGTCAGTCAGCTGCGGCAGGAGCTGGCGGAGCTGCAGCAGCAGCTAGACCAACTGCGGCGAGACGACCGCTCTAATTAAAGGGTCAATGGCTTGCGTAGGGTGTGCCATCGCAACGCTTGACGCCTCAATTGCGGTAGAAAGCAGGTTTTTGGAAAGAATTTGGTGCTTCGCGCAAAGCGCCAACCACACCCTACCTTTAAGCAGACAGAGAGCGTTGCCCCAACTGCCGCTTGAGCACTTGGCCCAAAATGGCGATGCCTCGCTCGATCACCTCAAGGGGCTGGGAGTAGCTCAGCCGCAGGGCAGGGTAGCCTTGCTTGTCAGCAAAAAAGGCAGATCCGGGCGCAACCAGCACCTTTTGCTCAGCGGCCTGTCGGCAGACCCTCTCCAAATCAACGCCAGCGGGCAGTTGAGTCCAGAGAAAGATACCGCCCTGGGGCACCGTCCAGCTGACTTCTTCAGGAAAGTGGGTCTCCATTGCCTTTAGCATGATGTCTCGGTTCTGTTGATTGCTGGCCCGCCTCAGGTTGAGGTGGCGGCGGTAGTGGCCGGAGGTAAGGTACTCGCTGATAATGGCCTGGGAAACTATCGATACGTGCAGATCGTGCAGCAGTTTGCGCTCGACCAGCGGCTGGTAGAGGTCGCCGGTAACAATGGCGTAACCCACTCGCAGGGCTGGCATCAGCGTTTTGGAAAAGGTGCCGACGTAGATGACGCGATCGCACCTGTCCAGCGCCTTTATCGGTGGCGGCGTGGGGCCGTAACTGAGCCATTCGTAGGCGTTGTCTTCCAAGATTAGGCAGTCGTACTGTTCGGCCAGATCTAGCAGCCGGCGGCGGTGGGCTAGATCGGTCGTGATGCCGGTAGGGTTGTGCTGGGTGCTGATGGTGTAAATCAGCTTAGGGCGGTGGCTGGCGAGATACTGCTCCAGCAGCTCCAGGTTCATGCCGCTGGCGGTCATGGGAATGGCAATGACGCGGGCACCCGCCTGCTGCAGCAGAGACAGATAGCCGTAAAAGGTGGGCGACTCGACTACCACCCAGTCACCGGGTTGAATCAGGTGCTGGGTGATCAGCGATAGGGCCTGCATGGAGCCGCTGGTGATCAGCAGGCTTTCGGGCGTGGTGGCTAGACCGAGCTGGACGAGGAGCTGAGCGATTTGCGATCGCAACTTCGGATCGCCTTGAGGCGGGTTCAGGCAGAAAAACTTGTCTGCCGATTCTTTGATGGCCCTGCGAGCGATGCGCTGCAAATCGTCCAAATTACTAGCTGAAGGCAACCCTGAGTTAAACGGAATCACGCCCGGAATCACATTGGCCTGCAGCAGGGCTGTCCTGGTATCCAAAAAAGAAGGTTTTTCGGCTGAGGGAATAATTACCTGCTGATCAGGGGCAAAGGTAGACGGTCGCTTGGGACTGCGCTGCGCTGGCTGAGTAATGAAAAACCCTGCCCCCTGGCGGGCCTGAATCAAGCCATCGGCTTCTAGCACACTATAGGCTTCCACCACAGTCAGCTTGTTGACGTTGGCAGCTTCAGCCATTTGCCGAATTGAAGGCAGGCGATCTCCGGGCTGCAGCCCGCCAGAGCGAATTAGGTGGCTAATGCTGTTGCGAAGCTGCAGGTAAACGGGTTCGGCAGACTGGCGATCAACGGCAACTTTCACAGGATCACCTCAAGGGGGAGATTACAGGGATTTTTGAAGGCAGAGGGCAGGAGGTGGATGAGTGGATGGGGGTAATTAGGGGAGGTGGAAGCGCTTGTGCTCACTTTAGGCGAACTGTCCTGGCGGTAGATGGTACAGTTTCAGAAAATTTGCCTAGTACAGATTTTTATTTTGAAACTGTACTAGATGAATTGGTGTTTTTTGTACCTTCTCCAACCTCAGGAACCGGGTCAGAGTTGAGAAGTCCCTTGATGGAGCCTGTCCTATGAGTGCCTTCAACGCCCGATCTGCTCAGTCCCGATCGCTGCCCGTTCCCTATAAGAAGGAAAGGAAATCGGTGCCTGCGAGTTTGTTATTGCAGCGCCTTCTAGAAACTGTGCTAGACAAGCTCGCCCCGCGTGAGCAGCCCCAAATTCGCCGCTACACCACCCGCCAGGGTGAGCCTGCCTGGACGGTGTACGATCCGGTTGATGGCAGCACCCATCGGTTCAGCTCAGAAGAAGATGTCCGGATTTGGCTGGAGCAGCGGTATTACCAGTAGAAACACCCAACTCTTTCTCCAAATGTTCTCCCTCCCGGCTTACAATTCCCCCCAGACTGTGCGTATTGGTGATTAGAAAAATGACTCAGACTGTTATTCAGGTAGATGCCTTTACTAACCAGCCCTTTGCCGGCAATCCTGCTGCCGTCTGCGTCATGGCCCAGGCAGCAGAAGCTGACTGGATGGGTGCGATCGCAGCCGAAATGAACCTCTCCGAAACGGCCTTTTTGTACCCCATTGAAGACGGCTTTCACCTGCGCTGGTTTACCCCAGCGGCTGAGGTTGATCTGTGCGGCCATGCGACTCTAGCCTCGGCCCACACTCTCTGGAGCGAGGGTCACCTCAACCCGGAGCAAGAAGCCCGGTTCCACACCCGCAGCGGCCTCTTGACCGCTATCCGTGAAGGCGACTGGATCACGCTCAACTTTCCCAGCAACCCGGTACAGCCCGCTGCAATGCCTCCTGCCCTCCAGGCCGCTTTGCAAAATCTGCCCGTGAAGTTCGTTGGCAAAGACGCCAAGCACTACCTGGTGGAGCTAGAGACAGAATCTGCGGTGCGGGAACTAGCTCCCGACTTTAGCCTGATCGCCTCGCTGCCAATGCAGGGGGTGATTGTCACCAGTCAGGGCAATGAGTCTGAGTTTGACTTTGTCTCTCGCTTTTTTGCCCCCACCATCGGCATTAACGAAGATCCGGTAACGGGTGCGGCCCACTGTTCCCTAGCCCCCTACTGGCAGGAAAAGCTCGGCAAGTCAATTTTTCTGGCCTATCAAGCCTCTGCCCGAGGCGGTGTGGTGAAGGTGCGCTGTGAGTGCGATCGCGTTTTTCTCAGCGGCCAAGCCGTCACCGTCATGCGGGGAGAGCTAAGTGTCTCTGCGGTTTGAAATTACGACACCTCTTGGCTTTAGCGTTAGAACTACCGACATTTACTGGCAGAAGCTTACTACTAAGCACCCAGACATTGCAGACCTCGAAGATTTGGTTAAGCAAGCTCTTCAAAGCCCTGACGAAATCCGCCGAAGCAGCCGGGATGAGGAAGTATTACTTTTTTATTACTCCCATAAGGTTCAGCGTTGGGTCGTTGCTGTTGCTAGGCGCTTAAATGGAGATGGATTCCTTGTTACCGCCTATCAGACTGACGCCATAAAAGAAGGAGTGGTGCTGTGGCTCAAGTAAAAGTTTTTTACGAACCAGAAATGGAGCTGCTTACAGTTTTCTGGCAGAGTCCACGCACTAATCAACTCTGTACTGAACTCGGTGATGGCGTCATTCTCATTAAAGATGCTGACAGTGGTGAACCCATTGGGATGGAGTTGCTATCTTACAAGCCTGGAGATGCCCGTTTTGACTCTGTCACTGTAGAAATTGGAGGAACTCAGTACGCTTAGACATTTTTGAACGGAAAGCGGAAGTCCTCAAATCCCTCGCTCACCCTTTTATTCCTAAATGTCTCGATTACTTCGGGGTAGAGACCAATCTTAGGAGGGGCGTATACCCAGGCATCCCTACCAGAGATTAGCTGTAGTCGAATGGCACTGAATTAAGGCTAGTGAGCAGTGCCTTCTTGCTTAAGCCAGGGCCAGCCAGAATAGCCCTATCAGCACCAAGCTCATGAGTCCGATGAGGTGCTCCAACAGCTCCAGTGTACGGGGCAGGAGCAGCGTCACCCGACGGATCACCCCAAAATAGACGAGCCATCCCAAAGCAATGATCGCCAGGGCTTTGCCGATATTGGCTAGGGAGTAGGCCTCAATATAGAAGGCATTTGCCGCTACCAGGGCTGCCCCAAGGAGCAGGATCGCAGGCCAGAACCCAGACGCTAGCTTTTTCTCAGATTGGGGCTGGTGGGGTAGAAAAATCAGCCTGGCAAAAACGACGGCACTGCCAATGGCGACGGCATTCATGCCGACCACCTGCCAGGGCAGCAGGCTTTTTAAGGTCAGGGTTTTGGCCGCAAAGCCCGTAAGCAGCGGCATCCCCGCCAGGGATAGCCCCCCCGCAGCGATCGCGGCCCAGGCGGGGGTGGCCATAGGCTGCTGCCGCAGGTTGTCGAGATTGCGGCTGGGCAGGCTACCGGCGGTCAAAAACAGGGCTGCCTTGGCTAAACCGTGGCCCAGGGCATAGAAGCCTGCCACTGGAGGAGCCGCCAGCACAAACCCCATCTGGGAAACGGTGCTGAAGGCAAAGATGCGTTTGATATCCTTCTCAAACAGGGCAAAGGATATCCCTAGAAAGGCTGTACCCAGGCCAAATAGGCGAACGATGGGGTCGATACCGTCGAGCATTTGGGCACAACGCACCAGGGGAAAGACCCCTGCCTTGATGGCGACTCCCGATAGGATGGCCGACACCGGCACCTCCGATTCGGAGTGGGTCAGGGGCAGCCACAGGCCCGAAATGAACATTCCTCCCTTGGTAAGCAGACCCAGCAGAATCAACGCCTGAGCCTCTGGAGCAGCCTGGGCCAGCCCGCTGAAGGCAAAGGAGTGGTTGGCCTCATACACCAGCACCGCCCCCACCAGATAGAACAGCATGACGGTATTGCTGACAAATAGGTAACGCAACCCCACCCAGATGGAGCGATTGGTGCGGGGATAGGCAATCAGCAAAAAGACGGCAATGCTGATCACTTCCAGGGCCACATAGAGACTGATGAAGTCGGCGCAGAGGAAGGCGGAGTTGACGCTGCCGTGGAGAATATAGAGTTGGGCAAAGAAGAAGGCTGAACGTTGACTGCTCCAGCAGTACAGAATGACGGCTGCCGTCACCAGCCCGTTGGTAAGAATGAAGAACCCGCTCAGGGGGTCAGCCAT
>JACVRP010000049.1 GCA_014534385.1 Cyanobacteria bacterium Co-bin13 | reverse complement strand
GCTGCCGTCCCAGGTAGCACCTAGGGGATAGGGTTTACCGGGCCAGACGGTTGGTTCCATCGGAAGTCTCCTTATCTATAACGGTAAGGGCGTTCTTAATAGTATGTAACGATGATTGGAGATTAACAAAATAACTTTTTTCTAGGCACCCCCTAAACAACGTCAGCGCTCCCCTGTGCCGCTGCTTCTGGGCTATATGATTAAACCGTGACAAAGCTTTAACAAAAGGCTGGGATGAGGAGCGGGGTAAATTCTGACTCAGTACAGAGACATCTCTACAGGCTGCAGAGAAGATGCCCCATTGAAGGTGCATCAAGCATGGGAGGCAGATTTCCTGGAATCGCCCACTCAGCCACAGCCCTCATCGGTGGGGCCTAAATTACAAGGGCCTAAATTAAACGATGCTGTCATTGCAGGGCTTGCTTTCCCTAGGTGCGAAGCGCGCCCCTGAGGCCAAACCTTAGAACGCGTGTAATCACCGAATCTTTCTACAGCTTTTACGCTTATTGGCGGAAGCTTTTTCGCAGCTTAATACAAACTGCTTTGAGATAGCTGAAAATGTCAGTAGTTAAAAATACGAGAAAAGCCAAAGGCGGAAGTCTAACGCTCTCTGTTTTGGGTCAATCTAAGGTTCGGTCATCAGCCGTTAAGCGCTGCTCGGCTGCGGGCAGATTCGCTAGGAGCCAGTGTTTTGGGGCTTCAGCAGGCCGTTAAAAGAAACTTTTAGAGCCGATATCAGCAAAACGCTTCTAACAAAAGCCTAAGCAGAGAAAAATGTGATTTGGGTCACTATTGGAGGCCCAATTTATCACTTAAAAGTGCCGGGGGCGTCACCGGAAAACACCTGTCTCACTTCCTAAGATGATGACAGGTGAGACTTCCTGCTAAATGATGACGAAACCCTGCGACAAGCCCTTAAAGCAAAACCCATTTATTACCTACCGCGACCCCGAAACCGGGAGGTGGTGCGTGGTAAAGTCTGCAATTTAAGACCCCCGCAAACCGATTCGTCTGACACGCTTCCGTCAGAGGTCGTTATGGGTTCCCTAGAGGGAACTGCGGTGGGTACCCCCGTGTGGCAGCCATCGATATCGGTGCCACAATGACGTTAGCCTGTGGATTTTTGCAGGCTGCTCCCTCAGGTGCCTTGAGATATGCGATCGCTCTATCCTCCTATTAACCCCTACAGCACTGGTTTTCTTCCCGTCTCTCGCCTCCACACCCTCTACTTTGAAGAATCTGGCAACCCCCAGGGCAAACCCGTTGTGTTTCTCCACGGTGGCCCTGGCGGCGGCACTATCCCGCTCTACCGGCAGTTTTTTGACCCGCAGCAGTGGCGGATTGTGCTGTTTGATCAGCGGGGCTGCGGCCTCAGTCGCCCCCACGCCGAACTGGAGGAAAACACCACCTGGGATTTGGTGGAGGACATTGAAAAGCTGCGATCGCACCTCAATATCGAGCGCTGGACCGTCTTTGGCGGCAGCTGGGGCAGCACTCTGGCCCTAGCCTACAGCCAGACCTACCCCGATCGCTGTCAGGGCTTGATTCTGCGCGGCATCTTCACCCTGCGCCAAAAGGAAATTCAGTGGTTTTACCAGGAAGGGGCCAGCTACCTCTTTCCCGACGCCTGGGAACGCTACCTAGAGCCCATTCCCCCTGAGGAACGGCACGACCTGGTCAAAGCCTACTACCAGCGCCTCACCAGCCCCGACCCAGAAACCCGTCTACAGGCAGCCCGCGCCTGGTCTATTTGGGAAGCCAGCACCAGCAAACTCCTGCAGGACACCGAGCTCATTGAGAAATTCGGCAATGATGAGTTTGCTGCCGCCTTTGCCCGCATCGAGTGCCATTACTTCATGCATCAAGGCTTCTTTGAGCCCGACTTTCAGCTCCTTAAAAACATAGATTTAGTGCGCCATATTCCTGGCGTCATCGTTCAGGGCCGCTACGACGTTGTCTGCCCTGCCATCACTGCCTGGGAGCTGCACCGCGCTTGGCCCGAAGCCGAATTTGTCCTGGTCCCCGATGCCGGTCATTCCGCTACCGAGCCCGGCATTGCCCATGAGCTGGTTGAAGCAACGGATCGCTTTGCAGGGCGGCTTTAAAAGAGCAGGGGAGACGCGGGGACTGGGAGCGGCGGGGCAGAAGCTGCTCTGGCTCCGCTCAAAACCGCAAATAGTGGATCAAATGCTCCATCCAATCGGGCGGTACGTGCAGACGCTGCTGAAACTCGGCGGCGTCTCTAAAAGGGCCACGCCAGTTGCGATCGTAGACAATAGCCCGAGCTGTTTGTGGGTCTATTCGGGGAACCTGGCACAGCTCTTCGACGGTGGCCCGGTTGACGATGACTGCGGTCACGCCACTGGCCTCAGCCGGGTCGTAGTAGCGAAACTCTAGCACCGGCAGCAGCGGTGCCAGGGCAGCAGCAGGCGTGCCCAAAGCGGCAGCGATGTCTTCTAGACAGTGAAAGGCTACGCCTGTTTGGCTTAAGCTGACTAGCAATCGCGCCTGGTGAATCGACAGCCCCGGCAGCCGCAGCCAGTCGTCTACCGCAGCCCGGTTCACGTCCAGACAAAAGCCTAGCTCAGCCGCTAGCTTCACTTCCTGATAAGACTGCAGGCGGCAATAGGGGTCTGCCTGTAGCCGCTGGCGCAGCAGATTTAGCTGACCTCTAAGCCTTTTAAAGGGCACACCCAAGGGGCTGGCAGGCTGGGCAGAGAGATTACTGGGCTGGTCTAGGGACATGCATATAACCCGCTATCTAACCCACCTTTAGCCTACCGCTAACTCACCTGATCGAGCAGCACGCGCCGCTTTTGCTCAAACTCATACTCTGAGATCAGCCCTTCCTGCCGCAGCTGATCAAGTTCTCGCAGGGCAGATGCGATCGCACTGACCTGCTCAGCCTTATCCGGCACCGCTACCGCCTCTGTGCCGCCAAACCGAGCCCTAAACCCCGCTTCATTCTGGCTGAGGTACCAGACTCCCTCAATAGCACAGGCAATTCTGGGGATCTGCGTCCAGCCCAGCAGGAGGTAAGCAACGCCCCAGAAAGGCTGTCCCATATAAAACTTATGCAGCCCAGACAGCGGCAGTATTCCCGGCGTCAGCGCCCCAAGCAAGGCTAGAGAAGCTGCAACCTGCCGATTTCGCAACCGACCTTCCATATCCTCATCTCAGCAATAACGCCTTAATCGGTCAGTATAGCTTCTACCCCATAGGATGTGGCAAAGGCTAGTTTAAAAGCCTGCTGAAGTTGGGCACTTGACCAATTGGCCTAGATCTAAGCTGGCTGCCCGAAGCGGCATCGCCTGCATGAAGCTAAACAACACAGGAGCGTATAAAGCATAATTTTATGTAGGAAGTTCCTGGTGCTTTCCCGGTTTTAAAGAAGACGTGATTATGGTGCTCGGCCATGGAATTTGCTACAGTCTCCGTATAAACCCTGAGGTTTTAGAATCTTTATATACTCTTACCCCTTGCCTCTACCGATATTATGACTGCAACTGGCTTAACCCTACGTCCTTAAATTAGTTCCTAAGTACCTTCATCGTTCCCTTTGGATGGCCCATCCCGCGTTTTCCCAAGACTGGCTCCGCTTTACCGACCCTTATGCTGTGCTGGGAGTTTCCCTAGCGGCAGATGAACGCCGTATTCTCAAGCGCTACCGGCAAGTTGCCAAGCTGCTGCACCCCGATGTTCAGGCTACCCAGGAGGCCGAGGCCAACGCGTTTGCAAGTCAGGTACTGGCCCGTTTAGTCAACCCTGCCTACCAGCGGCTCAAAAACGACAAAGGCCGCAACGAAGTCTTGGCGACTCTGCGATTTAAGGTGCGACGGCTGAGCCGGGAAGACACGCTACAGGCCACTTGCGAACCTGCTCAGAAGCTACTTCAGGTACCCGAGCCTGAGGTTGAGGTTTACTATGAACAGGCCCTGCTCAACCTCAGCACCAGCCAACACGACAGCCCTGAAGCATTTGATACCATAACGCGGCAAATCAGCGAACTCAACCTGATCTACCTGCGTCGTAAGATGGGCGATCCAGTCATCCGAGAAAAACGAACTGGACTGGTTGCTGCTTCTAGCGTTAATGCCGCTGCCGTTACGCCTACCGCCCCAGCCAACGACAGTTCTTCCCAAAACTACGCTGAACGCCACTCCAAGCGAGCCCAGGAATATCTGAAGAACCGTAATTACCCAGCAGCCATCCAAGAGCTTAAAGATGCGGTCAAAATTGATCCCCAAAACAGCACCTATCACTGCCTGCTAGGGCAGGCGTACCTGCTCAGTCAGCTTTCTGGCATGGCCAAAGTTCACTTCAAACAGGCACTTAAGCTCAATCCCAAGAATGAAGTTGCCTTGAAATATGCTCGCCAGCTGCAGATTGACAATGGACAGCTCAGCAAGCCGACCTCTGCTGCTCAGCCGCAGAAAAATGAGAAGCGTCGGGGCCTCTTTGGCGGCCTTTTCTCAAAACGGTAACCCAAACTAAAAGTAGGGTTTTCTCTCCTTGGCCGAAATGCCTGAAATCAATACGCTAGTAATTAGCGTGGAGTCGGTGCAGCTTTAGGTCGGCTCTGTCAATAAAGCATAGGCGTCAATTTTTCTAGCTTTGGCTAGAAAAGAGGCGGTTTTTGAACAGCAACAACAGCTAATCGAGTTAAAAACCTAAAAGAGAAATGGGATTTTTTGATTCTGAACTAGTTCAAAAAGAAGCCATGCAGCTGTTTCAGGACTATCAGTCACTGATGCAGCTCGGCAGCGGTTATGGCAAATTCGACCGAGAGGGGAAAAAGCTATTTATTGAGCGAATGGAAGCCGTAATGGACCGTTATCGCATCTTTATGAAGCGATTTGAATTGTCCGAGGATTTTTCGGCTCAAATGACCGTAGAGCAGCTCAAAACTCAGCTCGGCCAGTTTGGCATGACCCCAGACAAAATGTTTGAGCAAATGAATCAGACCCTGGAGCGGATGAAGGCCGAAATTGACGCTTAGCGCCTGATGGCTTCCAGGGTCTGGTAATGTTTAGGGCCTTGTAAGAGGCCCTAAAATTCTAAGGTCTAACAAAGTCTGAAGGGGGGCGGAACCCTTCAACCGGTTCGTCGGCTAGAGCCTGCTGCATAAAATCTCGCCACACGGGAGCCACGAAGCCACCGCCTGTAGCGCCGACCCCTAACGGGCTGTAGTTGTCGTTGCCCACCCAAATTGCCGTTGCCAACTGCGGCACATATCCAACAAACCAAATGTCTCGCTGGGCGTCGGTGGTGCCGGTTTTTCCGGCTGCTGGCCGACCGATCTGGGCCGCTGTTCCGGTGCCTCGGGTGATGACGCCCTGGAGCACGTCGTTGAGCGCTGCCGCTGCCCACGGATCGAGCACCAGCTGAGGTCGGGGGGTATTGTCTAAGATGACGTTGCCGCTGCTGTCGGTCACCTGCACGATAAAGGTTGGCGGCGAATGCCAGCCGTTGCTAGCAAAGGTGGCGTAGGCCCCAGCCATCTCCATTGGGGTCAGATCAACCGCCCCCAGCGGCAGGGAAATAACGGGCTCCATCGGGCTCTTGATGCCCAAAGTACGACAGATCTCGATAATCTGATTAATGCCGACAGCCTGTCCTAGCCGGATCGCTGGAACGTTGCGGGAGACCTCCAGGGCGCGGCGAATGGGAATGTTGCCCATGAAGGTGCTGTCATAGTTCTTGGGACTGTAATATTCGTAGCCGTCTGGGTAGCTGACGGGGGTATCGGCAATCAGGCTGTCGGGCGTGTAGCGGCCCGAGGCAAAGCCGGCATAGTAGACAAAGGGCTTAAACGCAGACCCCGGCTGTCTCTGGGCCTGGATGGCGCGGTTGAACTGGCTGGTAGTGTGATCTACTCCACCGACCATTGCTTTAACGAAGTGAGTGCGGGGGTCAACCGCGACCAGCGCCATCTGATCGGCGTAGAGCCCCCGCTGACGCAGGGCCGTGTGATTGCGTCTGACCGTCTCTTCAGCGATGCGCTGCAGGTTTAGGTCAACGGTGGTCTGCACCCGCATGCCGCCCTTGAGCACCGATTCATTGCCAAACTTCTCTTTTAGCTCCTGCACCGCTGCCTCAGTGACGTAGGGCGCAATGCTGGAGCGGAAGGACTTAATCTCACCAATCATTAGAGGCTGATTGCGGGCTGCGGTCTCTTCCTCAGCGCTAATCCAGCCCAGCTGGCGCATGCGGCTGAGTACGGTGGCCTGCCGCTGTTTGGTGAACTCGTAGTTAACAAAGGGGCTGTAGTCTTCGGGGGCCTGAATTAAACCCGCCATGACCGCTGCTTCGGCTAGGTTTAGGTCCTTGGCTGATTTGTTGAAGTAGGTCTGGGCTGCCGTTTCTACGCCGTAGTTGTTGTGGCCCCAGTAAACCTGATTCAGGTACATCTCTAGGATTTCGTCTTTGGCAAAAATTTGCTCCAGACGCAGGGCCAATACGGCCTCAGCCACCTTACGGCTAATCGCTCGTTCTGGGGTTAGAAACAGGTTCTTCACCAGCTGCATAGTGACGGTGGAACCGCCTTCTACGGTAGAGCCAGCCTGGAAGTTTGCCAGCACGGCCCGCCCAACGCTGCTGGGGTTGATGCCGTTGTGGGAGTAGAAGTAGCTGTCTTCAATAGCGAGAACCGCCCGCTTCAGGTGGGGAGAGACCTCGTTGAGATCCACTACCTCACGGTTAGCTTCGTCGTGCAGGCTGTAGAGCAAAGTGCCCTTGATGTCGTAGATATAGCTGGTTTCGCTGGGGACGTAGTTACGCAGCACTCGCACATCTGGCAAGTTGCGAAAGCTGATAGCCAGGCCGACGAGCCCTCCCGCCACCACAGAACTGGCAATCATGGTGCTGCCCAGCAGGGTTGCAGCTGTAATCTGGCCGACATCCTGAATATATTTTAGAAATTTAGGGGAGCGCCGGATGGGCTGAGGCTGCGATCGCGTTTGCCGAATGGTTGTTGACACGGTAGCTATCTAACTGCGGTTACTAGGAGGATTTGGGCCTACGGTCTGTCACAAGTTTTGCAATTATACGCCATCGATAAAAAAGCAACCTCTAGTCGTGGAAATCCAAGCACAGACTTAATTTCAGCGGTCAAATTATAAATTTCAGCAGCTTTAACCAGGGCTCCGGAAAGTGTTTTATCCATAATTTTTGCGGCTTTGTTAAGGATTACCAAGGCAGAGCGGCTGTAGCTGTTTGGTGCTGAAGGGTTAACTAGCACTTTTCAGGCTACCCGCTTGATTGGGGTGCGATCGCAACCCCAAGTCAGATCTCGCCCAATTTCAGTAGAGTGTGCAGGCCAGGCGCAGCTACGGTGACCCCCTTGACTCTCCACCACTCTGGAGGGTTTAGCATGCCAGTGTGGCATTGGGCTGGAATTTATGGAAAGCACACTCTTTAAACTGCGGGGCATGAGCTGCGCCTCCTGTGCTAGAAGCGTTGAGGCGGCAATTCGGGCGGTGCCAGGCGTCAGCGACTGCAGCGTTAACTTTGGTGCAGAGCAGGCGCTGGTTCAGTACGACACCCAACAAACAAACGCAAAAGACATCCAAAACGCGGTTGAGGAAGCGGGGTATGCGGCCTTCTCCCTTCAGGATCAAGAGATGGTGACGGGGGAAACAGATGCCGAGCAAACGGCGCGTTTAGCTGAGCTGAGCAGGCTGAAGCGACGGCTGATCGTGGGCGCTGTTGTCACCAGCATTTTGGTGATTGGGGGGCTGCCTATGATGACCGGCCTGCCTCTGCCCTGGATTCCAGGGTGGCTACACAATCCTTGGCTGCAGCTGGGGCTGACGATACCGATTCAGTTTTGGAGCGGCGAATCGTTTTACACAGGAGCCTGGAAAGCCTTTAAGCGCCACAGCGCCACCATGGATACGCTAGTGGCGCTGGGCACCAGTGCAGCCTTTTTCTATTCCCTAATTCCTACTTTTTTACCGGAATTTTTCCGGACCCAGGGCTTGGAACCTGCCGTCTATTACGAAATCTCTGCAGTAGTGATCACCCTGATTTTGCTGGGCCGACTGCTGGAGAACCGGGCCAAGGGGCAGACCTCTGATGCCATTCGTAAGCTGATTGGTCTCCAGGCTCGAACGGCCCGCATCATTCGCTCAGGTCAGGAGCTGGAGGTGCCCATTGAAGCCGTTCAGCTCAACGACATTGTGGTGGTTCGGCCGGGGGAAAAAATTCCGGTGGATGGCAGTATTGTCGAAGGGGGATCGACCATTGATGAGTCCATGGTGACCGGGGAGAGTGTGCCGGTCAAAAAGCGGCCCGGCGATGAAGTGATCGGAGCCACGATTAATAAGACCGGCAGCTTTAAGTTTCGAGCAACTCGCGTCGGTAAAGATACCTTTCTGGCCCAGATCGTCAAGCTGGTGCAGCAGGCGCAGGGATCTAAGGCCCCCATTCAAAAGCTGGCCGACCGGGTGACTGGCTGGTTTGTTCCGGCAGTGATTGCGATCGCAATTTCAACCTTTGTGATCTGGTTTAACGTCATGGGCAACGTGACCATGGCCCTTGTGACGATGGTCGGCGTGCTGATCATTGCCTGCCCCTGCGCTCTGGGTTTGGCTACGCCCACCTCGATCATGGTTGGAACGGGCAAAGGCGCAGAAAACGGCATTTTAATCAAAGGCGCAGACAGCCTGGAACTGGCCCACCAAATCCAGACCATTGTGCTAGACAAAACCGGCACCATTACTCAGGGCAAGCCTGTTGTCACCGACTACGTAACCGTCAGCGGCACCGCCAGCGAACTGAAGTGGCTACAGCTCGCCGGATCAGTTGAGCGTAACTCCGAGCATCCCTTAGCCGAGGCCGTGGTGCAGTACGCCCAGTCCCAGGGCGTGAGCCTGAGCGATGCCCAGAACTTTGATGCGATCGCAGGCAGTGGGGTGCAGGGTGAGGTGTTGGGTCACCCCGTGCAAATCGGCACCCACCGCTGGATGACAGAACTAGGGATCGACACCAGCGACCTACAGCAACCCTGGGATCAGTTAGAGGCCCAGGGCCGAACAGTCATTTGGATTGCTGTAGACGGGCAGGTAGAGGCCATCATGGGCATTGCTGATGCAGTCAAGCCGTCTTCGCTGCGGGCGATTCACACCCTGCAGCGCATGCGCTTAGAGGTCGTTATGCTGACCGGCGACAACCGCCGCACCGCAGAAGTGATCGCTCGTGAGGTGGGCATTAGCCGGGTCATTGCCGAAGTGCGGCCTGACCAAAAAGCTGCCCAGATCGAGCACCTGCAGGCCGAAGGCCGAGTGGTGGCGATGGTGGGAGACGGCATTAACGACGCTCCCGCACTGGCCCAAGCCGACGTGGGCATGGCCATTGGCACCGGTACCGATGTGGCCATTGCAGCCAGCGACATTACCCTGATTTCCGGTGACTTGCAGGGCATCGTTACAGCGATTCAGCTTTCGCGCGCCACGATACAAAACATTCGGCAAAATCTGTTCTTTGCCTTCATCTATAACGTTGCCGGCATTCCGATTGCAGCCGGAATTCTCTACCCCATCTTTGGCTGGCTGCTCAGCCCAATTATTGCGGGAGCAGCCATGGCCTTTAGCTCAGTTTCTGTAGTGACCAATGCGCTGCGGCTGCGAAACTTTCGGCCTCGGCTGCAGGGGTGATGGCTCACAGCCCCCTGCCCTTGAAGCCAACCCACACTCCGTATGAATTCCTGCATTACAGAGAAGTAGCCATGAGACACAAACGGTTTATCGTCAGCATCCTTGCCAGTCTGGGTCTACTGCTAGGGCTCGCAACCGGCACCCCGGCCCAGATGCCCCATGCCGAACCCCAGCAGGCTCCCGTTGAGACAGGTGAGTTTCACCGGATTGAGCAGCCGCTTTGGGTAAAAGCTGCCGTAACAGCCGGCGGACTAGGGCTGATCGGACTGGAGCTTTGGTGGTTTATGCTGAGCCAGCCCAAGTCTCGCAAAGTCAGCTCTAGAGAGAGTTCCTAATCTAGCGCCGCCGCCAGTTATCGCTTCTAACCTGCTGCACAGGCATGGTTTTTCACCTGCCTGTGCCCGAATCGCACTAGGTCAGACGGCTAATTCCGTTTCTTCCGCTGATATCTTAGGTATTTTCCGGGGAATGTTAAGGCCGTCTGTCTGTGTAAGTGTAGATTCGGAAGCTTATCCTCATGAAACTATTGCCAGTTGCATTGGGCACAACTCTACTGGCCGGAGTCGCCGGTACCTTGCCTGCTGCAGCTTACGACTCCTTCTGTTACATGGTGGATGCCCAGGGCGGCGTGGTTGACCTGAGGGCGCTGTGTGAGCCTCAATCGCCCTCAACGCCGCAGACATCCCAACCTGGCACTGCCCCCACTGGCGATGCCTCAAATAGCACCCTGCCAGCCCTTGAGAGCGGCGCAACTATAGCTACCGGCTTTGCAGGCGGGTACTGCGATGCCCGGCAAGCAGGAAAATCCCACAATGATGCCATTCAAGCTGCCAGCATTGCTGCCTACAACGCCGCTCCAGTAATTGCTCCGGGCAATCCAGCTGCCGCCCTAGATCAGCTGAGCGTCAGTGATAGCCTGCAGAGCATTCAGGAACTGTGCCCTAACCTCTATACACCTTAGGCGCTAACCCGGCCCCGGCTTAGCAGATTTAGAGCGTGAAGTCGTTTTCCAGGGCCATCTACTCCCTCCAGAACAAGCCCACTATTTTTCTGCAAGCAACAAATAATTCAGGCCGTATTTGCAGAAGTCGCTCGCTTATGATGCTCAAGTAAAGCTCGGAAACTCGTGTTTGTGTTTGGTCGATCAGGCCGTAGTCTGGGAAATTGGACTAAATGCAGGGATATTAGCAGTTAATCCTGCGATATCCTGCTGCTCGTTTAAGTAGAAAGGTATAGGATGCAATTTTTCTTCATTGATGACCCAGAAGGCTTGACTAATCTAGTTCGAGTTCTCTCCAACGGCACCCGCGAGCATCGAGTGGAGATCATCACCTCCCTCCCTCGCCTAGCCATTCAGCTACCAACAGTCAAATGGCTACAGCTCGATTGCGATAGCCCTGTGAGCCTCGACTGGATTCGAGGCACCTTTCCGGTGCCCATTGAGGTAGAAGCTGAGTAGCTCAGCTTGAAACCATTGCCAGAAGTGGGGCAATGGTCAGAGGCCTGCCCGAACCAAGAACTCGGTAAGCTGACTCTGGCCTAAGCTTTCTGACCATTGCCGCAGTCTGTATCCTTCGATCATCCGCTCAGCCCGTTTTAACTAGACTCCTCGACCTATGGACAACTTCACCTCAGACGAGCAGGCAAAAGAAGATCTCATTCAAAGAATGCTCTCTGACCACCATAGGCTTAGAGCCGAAGGCAAGCTCAGGTCTACCAAGGAAAAGCTCATCACTCAAAAAATTCAGGCCTCAATGCCAGATCTGTCGCCGGAGGAAGCTCAAAAACAAGCGCGGCGGCTGCTTTGGATGATGTGTATTAATGATTGGGATGAGATAGCTCCCTAAATAGGGATTTTTAAGGCTTTAGGAAAGCCCACCTTTAGCAGGTGGGCTTTTGTGTTGCACAAACAGGATCCTAAAGAGCTAAAGCAAATGAGCGACAGTCTTTAAACCCTGGCTCAAAGAGATGGGCAGAGGTCTAGCTCCCCACCTTCTCTTTGAACAGTTTGCCAGCGCTGAAGACAGGAACCGTGCTGGCTGGAATCTTCATGGCTTCGCCTGTCTTGGGATTACGGCCTTCGCGCTCTGCTCGAGAGCGAGGCTCAAACGTGCCAAAGCCCACTAGGGTTACCTTCTGCCCTTCGGCGACGGCTTCCACAACGGACTCGGTAAAGGCTGTGATTAGGGCATCAGCCTCCTTTTTGGTAACGTTGGCTTTCTCAGCGACTTTATCAATCAATTCTGCCTTGTTCATGGTGTAACGGAAAAATGAGGGTTTCAGCCGTTTTAACACGAGAGAATCAGGGTTTCAAGGGGTTCTAAACAAATCAGTAGCGAAATTAGCAACATGAATTGGCAGTGGATCCAAATTTACGAGAAGTAAGCGAGTTCTGCATTAGCAAAATTTGCCCCCAAAAAGGGTTGGCTTGGGCGCTAGCAGTGCCATAATCCTGTCTAACGTTAGAGCGGCCTAGTTCACTGGGTGGAGGTGCCCCAGAGTTGACCCTAACTAAAATGCACTATCAGCGCTCTGTTATTTTTATGCCCCGCAAACCTTGGACAGAGGAGCAGTGGCTGTTCCTGGCTATTCCCATCTCAGCAGTTTCGATAGCCGCCTCGATTGCGCCTGGAACGGTGCTAGCCGCCCTTGGACCGATTGAACGAGCCATGCTTTTACTCGTCCTGGCAGTCTTGGCTGGAACGAGCATCATCGGGGCGATGACGGACGAGCTACCGGGCGAATAAACCCCCAAGGCCATCTCCGTAATTTCCACAGTGAGGATATCTACACCTGTCACCTAGAGTTCTGATGCCGAAACGGGCATGTTGGAGGCGGTAGCTATTAGTTGCCGATACCTCATAACCTCCATACTCTAACTCGCATGGCTGACACGTTCTCTCACGGTTCCTCTCTCCAGCAAGACATTACGCAGATTCTGCAGCTGTTACATCAAGAACCTTCCCTGCGATCGCAACAGGATACGACTCCAGTTCAGGGATCTCTCAAGAAAGCCCTGTCTCCCACCTTTGAGATCGTGTTTGCGGGAGCCTTCAGTGCCGGGAAGTCGATGCTGATCAATGCGCTGCTGGGCCGCAAGCTGCTCTACAGCGCCGAAGGTCACGCGACCGGCACTGAGTGCCGCATTGCCTATGCCGAGGCTGGGCAGGAAAGAGTCGTGCTGACGTTTCTCAGCGAAGCCGAGGTGCAAGAACAGATTCAGGCGCTGGTGGGACGGCTACAGCTGCAGCTGCAGCAGGGCCTGCAGCTGCCAGGGGTCCGCCAGCAGCTTGAGCAGATCTGTCAGACCATCATCCAAGAAGAAGGGGGAGAGACCCGCTCTGATAGAGCCAAGCAGGCCAATGCGCTAAAGCTGCTGTTGGAAGGATACAGCGCCAATCGCGATCGCATTCTAGCCCATGAAAACGCGACCTACTCAATGGAGCAGTTTAACTTCTCCAACCTACAAGAAGCCGCAAGCTATGCCCGGCGCGGCGCTAACAGCGCTGTTTTAAAAAGAATTGAGTACTTTTGCCACCACGATTTGCTCCAGGATGGCAACGTGCTGGTGGATACTCCGGGAATTGATGCGCCTGTTCGCAAAGATGCAGAATTGACCTACGCCAAAATTGAAGACCCGGATACTTCTGCAGTGGTCTGTGTGCTTAAAACGGCGGAGACAGGGGAGCTAACCGCCGAAGAAACTGAACTGCTAGAGAAAGTTCGCAGGAATCCGAGCATTCGAGACCGGGTTTTCTACGTCTTTAACCGGGTGGATAGAACCTGGTACAACACTCAGCTGAGGCAGCGGCTCGACCACTGCATTAGCTCCCAGTTTCAAGACACCACGCGAGTTTTTCGCACCAGTGGGCTGCTGGGGTTTTATGGTCGGCAGCTCAAGGAAACTGACCCGTCTAACCGCTTTGGGCTAGACTCTCTCTTTGCCGAGGAGGTGCAGGGCCAGAATGGGCACGAGGAGGTGCCGCTCTTTGTGACTGAGTTTAATAACTACTGTGGCAACTCTGGCAAGCTCATCGGCAGCGAGT
>JACVRP010000194.1 GCA_014534385.1 Cyanobacteria bacterium Co-bin13 | reverse complement strand
GCCTGTATCGCGGTGGCGTCGCCCGCACGCAGCGTCGGACGCGCTTCACCGACCGCGGCACCTTCCGCGTTTCCCCAGCTCCAGGTATTGCGGAACCAGAGCGTCGGCAGGCATGGTCGTGGGGAAAGTAGTTCCAGGCATCACCATTGTCGCTGTAGTTTTCCCGCACGGTGCCCCACTGCCGCTCGCTCAGGTACGGCCCCCACTTTTTCCAGGGCTGACCGGCCCGCGCTGCCTCAAGCCGTTGCGGTTCTGAAGTCATTTCTATCCTCGTTGAGCCACCCATGCCCAGCTGCAGCCGCCGCTGGCATCACCGCATTCACGTTAGAAGATAGAAACTCTCTATAAGAGATTTGTAAGGATAGGCTTTGAATCGTTCGGTTAAGGGGGTCAGCTCTCTGAGGTTTGCCCAAACAGGCGGCGTCCCTTTGAAAAGTATCGGATTGAAAAGTATTGGGCCAGCGCCAGCATCCCTGGCTTACTCACCCAATAGGCCAGCGTTAGCCCGCCAAACAGGAGGCTAATAATGGCAGCCTGCTGAGGGTCAAACAAATGGTGCCAAACCTTAGCCAGCAGCACCTGGGGCCGAGTCACTAAGTCCCAGCTGTTAAAGCGCCAGAAGCGGCCCCAGTAAATTGCGATCGCACACAGCCCATGCGTTCCCAACTCAACGCCTGGCACCCAGCGCTCCTGGCCTTGCTGAGCCACATATCGCCCCATTGCCAGGACCGACCCGACGTAGGCAGCCCAGCCAATCAGCAAAAATACCAAGTACATCGGCCCCATGACCAGCGCCACCACCCAGGGCGAATACCCCGTCTGAGCACTTTCACACAGGTGAATCACATCCGTCAGCACGTAGGGCGCGTTGGGCAAAAAGGCAAAAAACAGCGCAAAGCCGAGCCACCACAGGACGGATCGAAGAACTTAGGCCCGAAACAAGCCCGCAGCCAGCACCAGAGGAATCAGCGCCAGTACCGCGTTCCAGCCCATCCAGCGCCAGTTAGCCCGGATCACTTCTAGATAGGGGAAAATCCTGGTGGTCAGATCGTCCATACGCGTCTACCCAGACTTGAGTACCCAGACTTGATTACTTTATCTGTCGTTTTAACCTGAAATCTTAAGAAAGGTTAAGCTTGCCCACCCCAGTTAGGCGAGCAGAATTTAGCAATATGCGCTATCTCCAGCGAACAAGCTCAAATTCTGACCCCACTTCTGATCAAAAAATTATTGCCTGAGGTGTGAACTTTCCTTCACAATGGATCGGTTGTATTCTGCGCCACACCCTTGATCGAACGCTATACCCTGCCCGAAATGGGCGAACTCTGGACCGAACTCTACAAGTACAAGACCTGGCTCAAGGTCGAAATCGCCGTCTGCGAAGCCCAGGCAGAGTTGGGATACATCCCCTCAGAAGCGGTAGACGAGATCAAGGCAAAGGCCAACTTCGACCCCAAGCGAATTCTCGAAATTGAGGCCGAAACGCGCCACGACGTGATTGCGTTTCTCACCAACGTCAATGAATACGTGGGCGACGCTGGCCGCTACATTCACCTGGGCATGACCAGCTCCGACATGATCGACACCGCCCTGTCGCTGCAGCTGGTGGACAGCCTACAGGTAATCATGACCCACGTCGAAAACCTGATCCAGGCTATTCGCTACAAAGCCCAAGAGCACCGAGACACGATCATGATCGGTCGCTCCCACGGCATCCACGCCGAGCCCATGACCTTTGGCTTCAAGCTAGCGGGCTGGCTGGCTGAAATGCTGCGCCACCGTGAACGGCTCAGCGCCCTGCAGGACCGCATTGCTGTGGGCCAAATCTCAGGCGCAGTCGGCACCTATGCCAACATTGATCCCAAAATTGAAGAACTCACCTGCCAAAAGCTGGGGCTGAAGCCTGATACGGCCTCTACCCAGGTTATCTCCCGCGACATCCACGGCGAGTTCATGAATGCCCTGGCCCTGCTGGCGGCTTCTATCGAGCGCTTCGCGGTCGAAATTCGCAACCTGCAGCGCACCGACGTGCTAGAGGTCGAAGAGTTTTTCTCTAAGGGGCAAAAAGGCTCCTCCGCCATGCCCCACAAGCGCAATCCCATCCGCTCCGAGCGGCTGACGGGCTGCGCCCGCATCATCCGGGGCAATGCGATGGCCGCTCTAGAAAACGTGGCCCTCTGGCACGAGCGCGATATTTCCCATAGCTCCGTCGAGCGGGTAATCCTGCCCGATAGCTGCATTTTGATTCACTTTATGCTGGTAGAGACCACTGACCTGGTGAAGCACCTGCTGGTCTACCCCGAAAACATGAAGCGCAACCTGAACGTCTACGGCGGTGTGGTCTTTAGCCAGCGGGTGCTGCTGACGCTGGTGGGTAAGGGGCTAGCCCGGGAAGAGGCCTACGCCATTGTTCAGTCCTGCGCCCACCAGGCCTGGAACACCGAAGGCGGAAACTTCCGCCAGCTGCTCTCACAGGATGAGCGCGTGCAAAAGTACCTGTCGCCAGAAGAGATCGAGGAGTGCTTCGACCCCAACGTGCACCTACGCAACCTCGACGCTGTCTACCAGCGCCTCTGTATTTAAGGGTTTCTTGTGGGCTGGGCATCCTGCCCGTACCGGGGACAGGTAAGATGCCCAGCCCACAGGAAGTCAGCCCATTATGGGCATCGAGACGTGATTAATTGCGTCTCTACAGTAGGCCAAACAGTATGGGCAGCAGGGAGACGGGGGCAGGGATCATCTCGCCTCGGAAATCCAAAATTTGCACCAGCACCAGATAGCCCACCGCTAGCAGCAGTGAGATTACCCCAGTCAGGATAGCGACGAATTTAGAGCGGTCCATAAAGGCTAAGATTCTGGGTATTCTTTAAGTTGCACCACTTCTAGCGTGACACAAAACGTTGCCGCCCATGAGTTCTCTGTCTTCTCTTCCGGTGCAGGAGGCAAGTTTGTCTACCCGACCCATCGTAGTTCAGACCTACGAGCTGAGTAAGGTTTACCGTGCCGGGTTCTGGCTCAACCAAAAAATTGCATCGCTGAAAAACTGCTCCCTGACCGTGTATCAGGGCGAAACCTTTGGCTTGCTAGGCCCCAATGGAGCCGGTAAAACAACGCTGCTGAAAATCTTGCTGGGCATTATTCGGCCCACCTCAGGTCGCGCCCGCGTGATGGATGAGAGCGTTGGCCACCAGTCGGTTAAACAGCGCATTGGTTACCTGCCAGAAAACGCCTATTTCTATGACTTTCTGACCGGCTGGGAGTTTTTACAGTACACCGCAGGCTTGTTCCAGATTCCGGCCTCCATTCAGCGCAAGCGCATTCCCGAACTGCTGGATCTCGTCGGTCTAGCTCAGACTACAGCGCGTAAGAAACAGCTGCGGCAGTATTCCAAGGGCATGATGCAGCGGGTCGGCATGGCCCAGGCATTGATCAACGACCCAGACATGGTGTTTCTCGATGAGCCGATGTCGGGGCTAGACCCAACCGGGCGCTTTCAGGTGCGAGAAATCATCCTGTCGCTCAAGGCCCAGGGAAAAACGATTTTCTTCAACAGCCACGTGCTGTCGGATGTCGAGGTGATCTGCGATCGCATCGCCATCCTCGACCAGGGAGACCTAGTGTGTGTCGGCGACCTCAACACCCTGCTGGGCACCCAGAACCAATACGTTGCCAAGGGTCACGGCGGCCAGCCCGAGCTTTTAAAGCAGTGGCTCAGCAACCTCGATTTTCAGGGCGGCTTCTGGCACGGCACCGTTAAAGGCGATCCTACTGGCCTGCTCAGCAGCCTGCGCCAGTCTGGCGGCGAACTGGTTTCACTGCAGCTAGCCCGCCCCTCCCTAGAAGACTTTTTTATGAGCCAGATTCGTCAGCGACGCAGCCCTTCTGCCTAAACCTCTCCCGTCGCTGTGTGTCTTTCCATGGCCCTAGGGTTGACGTTGGGGGTTAGAGACGCGGTTCATCGCGTCTCTGCGGCATCTTCGCGTCCTTCTAACTCTGCGCCACCGGCAACGCCTTAACGTTAAGGTTGCGGGTCAGCACTCGGGGTTGAAACAAAATTTTCAGCAGGAGCCAGAGCGATCGCAGCTCCCCTGGGCTGTCCCAGCGTTTCCACTGCCCCGGACGGCAGAACAAAGTTTCTACCAAAGTCCGGTGCTGCTCTAGCGTCAGGGGCGCAAACTGAATGCGGATAAGAGGGCTGTTGCCGTCTAGATTTACGTCGATCACGGAGCCCTGGAGCTGCAGGTTTTCCTCTGCGATCGCAATCTCCCCCGCTAGCACCTGGCCCTCCTGCAGCGGGGGAATGCCCCACTGGGTCAACTCAACTACTGCGCCAGCCTCAGACAGCTGAGCTGTGGTGCCCCACCAGGTCTGCGGCTCTGCCCCAGGCAACTCTAGAGTGAGCTTAACCACTCGGCGCAGGTCAGACCAGACAGTCGGGTCAGGGCGGGGCACATCTAGCAAGACCAGCAGCGCAATGCCGATCATCACCAGGTTATAGCTGCTCCAGATCCAGCCTAGCCCCAGTCCCCGCAGGTGTTCGCCGCTCCAGCCCGCCGCCAAGCACCAGCCCAAATTTCGCCATAGGCTAATGGCAGTAACCACAAACATTAGCACCAGCGGCCAGCCCAGCCCCCAGTTAAAGCGAAAGCGGTCAGAAGCGGTGCCCTTGGGCGTTACCTTAAAACCCTGACCAAAAGGCCGCAGCATCACCTGAATGACGGTAGCAGCCAGCGGAAACACCAGCACCAGGCTGTAAATATCCGACAGCAGCGCCGAGCGCGAACGGTGGTTCAGCCAGCCAAATACCGTTAGCTGTACCAGGTAATAGGGCAGAAAGTAATACAGCACCTCCCGCAGACTGGCCCGAATCGGAATCACCCCGAGAAATGAGTAGGCCAGGGGCATTAGCAGAAAGTAAATGCGGGGAATGCTGCTAAACCAGCTCAGCAGCCCCTCCAGATGCCCTAGCCGCTGAACCAGGGTGAGCCCTGGGATGGTCAAGGGGTTGGAGTCGATAAAAAACGCCTGTAGCGTTCCCCTGGCCCACCGCAGGCGCTGAGTGGCGTGGGCAGAGATACTGTCTGCGGCCAGTCCGGCACTGAGCTTTTCGTCTAGATAGATCACCTGGTTGCCCTGGGCCGCCAGGCGTACCGAGGTGAAGTAGTCTTCGCTGAGGGATTCTGTAACGAAACCGCCCGAGGCTTCCAACGCCCTGCGGCGCATCACAAAAGAAGTGCCCGAGCAAACTACGCTGCCCGTGCCGTCTCGCATGGGCTGAATCTGCCGGTAAAAGACCTCCTCATCGGGTGTCAAGATGCCCTCTAGGCCCAGATTGCGGGAGATCGGGTCGGGGTTATAGAAGCTCTGGGGGGTCTGGATCAAGCCCACCTCTGGAGCTTGAAAAAAACCGACGGTGCGCCGCAGAAAGTTGCGGGTCGGCACAAAGTCGGCATCAAACGAAGCGATTAGCTCGCCCTGGGTCTGTGCGATCGCATGGTTCAAATTACCCGCCTTGGCGTCGTGGTTGTGGGGCCGGGCAATGTACTCGCACCCCAGTTCTGCCGCCAACGCCTTAATCTCAGTCCGCCGAGTATCGTCTAGCAGATGGACCGTTTTGTAGGGGTAGTCCATCGCCTGACAGCCAATCACCGTGCGCCGCAGAATAAACTCAGGTTCATTGTAGGTAGGGATAAACACGTCTACTGTAGGCAGATACTCCCCTACCGCCACGGCTGCCTCCAGCCGATCAGCCTGAGGGCGGCGATCGCGCACCCGCAGCAGCAGCCCCAGCTGAATGATGCTGCTAACCAGGCCCACCATTTCCATCAAAAATAGGCCTAGGCTGAAGGTGCCGGTTAATGGGTCGCTCAGGTTCAAAGTGGCCAGGCTGCGCCAAAATACGTAGCGAGTAACCAGCGCCAGCAAAATCGTAACCACCACAAACCGCGACCAGGGACGGGGCTGAGGATGGAGCCGGGTAATGCCAAAGGCCAGCAGCAGCAAAATCACCGTTGGGGCCAGCAGATACTCTCCTGCAACCATCGGCACTTCCACCCACACGGGAGGATTTTGCTGAATCACCTGGAGCTGGGCAAAAATAGCGCTAGTCCTAGCCTCTCCAGCAAACCAGGCGCTCACAATCGCTCCAGCCAGAAAAACCACGCCCAGCATAATCAGCGTGGCCCGCTGCACCCGGAGATTTACGCCTCGATAGGCCCGCCTAAACAGGTTAGACCTGGCTTTAGAAGTCGTCATAGGAGTTCTTGCACCACTGCTCGGTCATTTTCCTAGAAACAGCCGCAGCCGCGCTCTCTAGCGGCTTAACAGGGCTGGCACACAGGCGTATAGGCCAGCGACCAGCCATTCAGGTAGACCGCTTCACTAACTTTACTTCTCACACAAAGACTCTAAGTTATTAAGAACTGTTTCTAGCCTGCCAGACGAGCTACAGAGTGAGAGACTCCTGAGAATTGTATACCCACCAGCGGACGGCACCGGCTCGAAGAACGCGAAAACACCGGGGACATCGAGGCGCAGAGAGATCGGGGGACTGCGAAAGTTGAGGCAGCAGACAGCTTGAAGCGAGAACTCCCCACCTCGCCGGGCCTCCCATTCCTCGCGTCTCTTTTACTTTCAACTCTTACAGGGCTGTTTTCAAATAAGCTGGCTGATCTACCGTCATCAGGTCAATTTCCATGCCTTCTCGCGCCACAATGCTGCTGGGAAACACTGCCTGAGTATCCCGCTCAACCCGGTCCATAAAATCGTCGCTGTGAATCGGGTCGTGATGGAAAATAATCAGCTTTTTGACGTTGGCTGCTTTGGCAACCTTGACAGCTTCCTGCCAGGTAGAGTGGCCCCAGCCTACCTTGCTAGACTTTTCGTTGTGGTATTCCTCGTCGGTGTAGGTGGCGTCGTAGATCATGATGTCGGCATCGCGCGCCAGCCACAGCACGTTTTCGTCTAGCCGATCCGGGAAATGTTCAGTATCGGTGACATAGGCGGCTACCCGACCATTCCAGGAAACGCGATAGCCCACCGCCTCGCCAGGGTGGTTAAGCAGGGCGTTTTCGACCTTGATGTCGTCTACTCTAACG
>JACVRP010000293.1 GCA_014534385.1 Cyanobacteria bacterium Co-bin13 | reverse complement strand
CTCTCCGCGTCTCCGTGTCTCCGCGTCCCCGTGTCCCCGCGTCTCCTCTTCCCCGTCTCTCTTCCCTTAATGCTTAGGAGAACTCAGCAACAATTGAGCTAGCTCTAACGTGAAATAGTAAGCCTGACGCGGGCCTCCCGACAAAACTGTGTAGGGGCGATGGGGGTCGCCGAGGTGGTTGAGGACTAGACGGGCGGCGGATAGGTCGTGGTGGCGGGTGTAGTCGTTGACGGTGACGACAGTGTTGAGGCCCGCGCGGGTGGCGGCAATGAGGCCCTGGTGGCTGTCTTCGATGACGAGACAGTGCTCGGGGGAGAGGGCCATTTTGTCGAGGGTGTAGAGGTAGATGTCGGGGGCCGGTTTTTTTTCGGGGACCATATCGCCAGCGGCGATCACCTCAAACCAGTTGGGAGAGTTTGGGCCGAGGGTGGTCTGCAGGAGGGCCAGCACGTTGTCTAGGGTGCTGGTGCTTGCGATCGCAAGTCTCACCCCCTGCTTGCGTGCGTCTTGGATCAGCCGCTGCACGCCGGGCCGTACAGGAACGCCCCCGTCCTGCAAAATTGCCTTAAAGTGCTCGGTCTTGGCTTGATGCAGCGCTTTGCAAAACGTCTCCATGTCCGGTTCGGGCACAAAGGAAGGCTTGTAGTGCTCTACGTAATGCTGAATACGCTCTTTGCCCCCGGTAACGGTTAGGAGCTTGCCGTAGAGACCAACGGGCCAGTCCCAGCCCAAATCAAAGTCAGCGAATGCTCGGTTAAAGGCAAGGCGGTGACCGTCGCGTTCGGTTTCCGCCAAGGTGCCGTCTACGTCAAAGATTAGAGCCTGCAGCTGCATCATTCCTGAAATCGGGCACTTGCCATGTCTCTAATTAGAGGCATTTTGGAGCGCATGTAGTGAGTAATAAAGTTTTTCTCATCGCCGTTGAGCCAGAGCCGATTCTCAAGGGCGTGTAAAACCTGCCGCACTAGCAGCGTGTCTTCTCCTCCCATCAGTAAATTGGGCTCTGTCTCTTCAATGACGTGCCACAGCACTCGAACGAGAGAAGAGGTGTCCATGATTCCTCCAGGTAGGAGTGGGTTAGAACAGGCTAAGGTATAGCCCTGACCTCTTTTTAATATTTTCTTTAGATTTGTGCAAGGGCACCTGACTTGGCTCTAGTCTAACTAGTTCGATTGGGAAATAACCGGCAAAGGGCCTACAGACAAGGCTTTTGCAGGAAATAATTTGCTCAGTGAAAGGTTTTGAAAAGAATAAACAGGGGAAAGTTGCTATTTCTTTATTTTTTGATTGAAGAATAAATTATTCTTAATGAGTGCTAGAGCCAAATGGGTGATACAAACAATGCGATCGCACGCTACCCTAGCGCTTCTAATAAAGCCACTAGCCTTGCTGGGCTGATTTTGCCATGACAGCGAAACCCTGTGATTGTCCCTAACCTTTTTTGCCCAGCCTACTCAGGTGGCACAGTCTTGGTTAGAGAATTGAGCGAGCGCTTGAAAAGCTTTTTACCGGCTAACTGCTTTGCAAAACCACGTCGAATCTCGCTGAGCGCGCGCGATTTTGAGCTGTTCTTTGCCTTCTTCCCCAGCGAGGAAGTGCCCCGATATGGCGGAAGAGACGATCTCAGCAGAGTTTGAAAAATGCTTTGCCACTTTTCCAGGCCGCTTTGAGACTGCTGCACCAGACTAAGAATCGTCGGGGTGATGCCTGTAAGGTCGGTGACAGATGCAAACGCAGGCGCGGCTTTGCCCACAACCAGCAGGGGCACCGGGTTGAGCGTGTGCTTCTTGGTCGATAGGTCTTCCAGGTTACCGTGGTCGCTCGAAACAATCAGCGTTGTATGGCTAGGTAAATGGGTGATGACGCTTTCTAAAAAGGCGTCTACCAGCTGCAGCACCCGCAAAGCCTTCTCCGGGTCTTGGTCGTGCCCGGCAAAATCCGTCAGGTAGCTTTCAAACAGCGTTACAGTGTACTGCCCTCCCAAGGTAGCCAGGCGCTTGCCTGCCTCTTGGGGGGTAATTGGCTCAGCAGCAACGCCACGATAGCGGGCAAAGTCCCCCGTAATATCCCAAAAGATGGCTTCGCCGCGCTCGTACTCGTACTGCATCCGAAAGGGCAGTCCCGCTGTCAGGGTGAGCAGCGTGCCGACCGAGTAGCGCACGCGGCGGTTGGCAATGGCCTCAAAATACTGGGGTGAGTAGAGGTTTGCCATCGTGGCGGTGCCGCCCAGCTGTAGCACGCGCTTAAATAGCCCCCACTCCTCAATGAGCTGCCGCAGCGAACCATTAGCAAAGCTCGTCTGGTGCTGCCCGCGAAATTCGGGGGCGTTGCGTCCGGTGTAGAGGGCGGTTTGCCCGGTGGCGCTCTGAGGCAGGCCGGGAACCCCTAAGCAGGCATCAATCGGCTTGCAAAGAAGCGTTGGAGTTTGTTGGTCGCAACCTTGAATCAGCGGCATCCCCAGCAGAGAGGTGAGATAGGGGGTGGCGTTGGCTGCCGACAGGGGATTTTGGGCCGAGGTAGGCGCTAGCCCTACCCCATCGAGAAAGAGGAAAATAAAGCTGTCCGGAGGAGATGCCATTCTTTTGTTATAGCGCTATCCGACGCTTCCCGTAGCCAACGTGTCCCCCGCTGACAGAAGATAAGACCAGGTATCTGAAGGACTGAACCTGACCGTGAGCGCGTCACAAGCCACCCCAACCACCCGCCGAAAACTGTCGTTGCCGCCGATGGGCTGCGGCACCTGGGCCTGGGGCAACCGCCTGCTGTGGGGCTACGACCCCAGCATGGATGAGGAGCTGCGCGCCGTCTTTAATCGCTGCGTCAGCGGCGGCGTGACCCTGTTTGACACGGGCGATTCCTACGGCACGGGGCGGCTCAATGGCCGTAGCGAGAGCCTGTTAGGGGAGTTTGCCCAGGCCTATACAGGGGCAAATCAGGAGCAGATTTGCATTGCCACTAAGCTGGCGGCCTATCCTTGGCGGCTGACGCGTGGGGCAATGGTCAAAGCCGGAAAAGCTTCGGCAGAACGGCTAGGCCGCCCCATCGATCTGGTGCAGATGCATTGGTCCACCGCCAACTACGCCCCCTGGCAGGAGAACGCGCTGCTCGATGGCTTAGGCGACCTTTTTGAACAGGGCCTGGTCAAAGGCGTAGGCCTGTCGAACTTTGGCCCCCAACGGTTAAGGCTGGCGCATCAGCGGTTAGCCGCGCGGGGCGTGCCCATCGCCACGCTGCAGGTGCAGTATTCTTTGCTCTCAACCTACCCGGTGACGGAGCTGGGGCTCAAGGAAGTTTGCGATGAACTGGGCATTCGGCTGATTGCCTACAGCCCGCTAGGTCTGGGCCTGCTGACCGGGAAGTATGCGGTGGGCGGAACGCTGCCTAAGGGCCTGCGGGGCCTGGTCTTTCGGCAGCTGCTTCCTGGCATCCAGCCGCTGCTAGAGGGCATGGGTGCGATCGCAACCACCCGCCAAAAAACCCCAGCCCAAATCGCCCTCAACTGGTGCATCTGCAAAGGCACGATTCCCATTCCCGGTGCCAAGACGGTGCAGCAGGCCGAGCAAAACCTGGGTGCCCTGGGCTGGCAGCTAGACGAAGGCGAAGTCGCTGAACTGGATCGACTAGCCGCCAAAAGCGACAAAAAGATGGTGCAAAACATCTTCCAATCCCGCTAACCCCCCTCCCCCTCGTTCCCAAGCTCTGCATGGGAATGCCTCTCGGAGGCCCCGCCTCCTCTGCTGGCTGCAGATCCACACAGTACGGTGCCCAACCTACCTAAGCACCAGAGTTTCTAAAGTGACTGAAGCAGCTTCTTCTGTCTTTAGGAAGAAGAATAGATCATCCATCAGAGACATGATGGAAACAAACAAGAATTTGGCAAATTTGGGCCTTTCTAACTGGGAAAGCCCTTTTTAAGCAGAATTTTCAGCTACTTTCAGCAGGCAATAGGGAGGAAGATGATGGCAAGCCGCAACCAGATGGGGCAAGGCTCAACGTGGGCCATCGTGCTGGGGGTTTTAATCTTGCTTTTGGGCATTGCTGCGATCGCAAGTCCTCTAGTTGCCGGAGTCGTGACGGGGCTATTTCTGGGCTGGCTGTTTATCCTGGGAGGCGTGATTCAAATTGTTTACGCCTTTCAACATCAGCACAATAGCGGCCCGCTGGTGCTGAGTCTGCTGCTGGGCGTGCTGTCGCTGATAGTGGGCATTCTGCTGGTGGCTGACCCCTGGGCCGGGGCAGTGTCGCTGACTTTGTTTGTGGGCGTCTACTTCTTCTTAGATGGGGTCTTTCGAGTTTTTCTAGCCTTTCAGCACAAGCTGAGCTCCCCCCGCTGGGGATGGTTTTTATTCAACGGCATTTTGATGATTATCCTGGGAATTTTGATCTGGTCGCAGTGGCCGGTTAATGCTCCCTGGATTCTAGGCACGCTGGTGGGCATCGGGCTGTTGATTAACGGCATTGCAACTCTGCTATTTGGCGTTGCTACCAAAAGCGTCGAAGGCAAATAACAGGGCTACTCGCTGCTAGTTTGAGACTCAATTACAGCTTGAATCGCCTCAGGTACGTTCGAGAGCAGGTCTAGCCCCGTTGCCAGTTCGATGCTGTCAACTGAAGTTTGGTAGCGCCGCCAGTCTTCACCCGAAATGTTCTGGTTTGGAATATCAACGGCAATGATCTGAGTGGCTTCGCTGACCCCTTCTAAGCCGCTGCCGGGCCGATCCAGCACCACAATCACTTTCCAGAGGCGGGAAGGCACCGTGATCTTCTGCCTCTGACCAATCGCTTCCTTCGTGCCGTAGGCTCCAGCAATAATGTACAGTTCCCGGTCGTACTGGTAAACCAGGTCGCGCTCATACTCCTCCAGCACCCGCCAAATGCCCCGGTTATGATCGGGGGCCTGGGGCACAATGTTGGTCATTAAAAAGGTAGCGGCATTGTCTTTGACGTTGGCGTTGCGATCGGCCGACGGCACCAGGTGGCCCCGGTCGTAACCGCTGCCCCGGTAATCGTCGGAGGTGACCTGATAAAAGCCGTTGGGCAAAGCGCCATCGGGCCGGAAATTGTCTTGACGCGGCGTGTTGCCCAGCCAGGAAGCTTCGAG
>JACVRP010000665.1 GCA_014534385.1 Cyanobacteria bacterium Co-bin13 | reverse complement strand
CCCCGCGTCCTCCCCCCCTCTCCCTACCTCCTCCTCAACCCCTGGACCAGCTGTCAATCCCGCACCTACTCGGTGGAACGGTTTGCGATCGCATCCCTCAAGCTCTCTCAAATCACAGGCTGGCCGATAGTCGTAACCGGGGTAGAAAAAGATCTCCCACAGGCGACCCCCCTGCTCGACATTCTGGGCGAACGGGCCATTAACCTGATTGGCAAAACCACCCTGCCAGAACTCGCCGCCCTAATTGCCAACGCCCAGCTCATGCTCTCCAACAACACCTCCACCATGCACATTGCTGATGCCGTGCAAACCCCCAGCGTGATTCTCTTTGCCGGGACAGAGCTGGAGTGTCAGTGGCAGCCGCGCCAGACTCGGGCCATTTTGCTGCGCCGCCCGACCACCTGTAGCCCCTGCTATCAGTTCACCTGCCCTTACCAGCTAGAGTGTTTAGACATTGAGCCAGAAGCCGTCGTCGCGGCTGCTTTGGAGCTGCTGCAAATTCCTGCGCCTGCGCCTTTTTCCCTCAAGAGTTAGATGTGCTCGTTCCCCAAGGTCAGCATGATGAGAGAGGTTTAGCAACCTCCCTTTCTTCTGTTTTGACGCATGGATTTTAGTCAGGCATTGCTTGAGAAGAGCGACCACATCGTAGAGTCGTGGGTTTCTGCGGTCAAACAGGATGAGCAGATTTCGGCTACTCAAGAGCTGACTTACAAAGCCATTCGCGATAGCCTGCCTGACGTGCTGTCGGCTTTGGGTACCGTCCTTTCTAAATCTGCAGATAGCGACTTAAAGAGCCTGGTAGAGGCTAGCCTCAAGCATGGTCAGATTCGCGCTGATCAAGGTTTTGAGCCTGCAGAGATTGCTCGCGAGTACCGCCTGCTGCGCTCCATCATTTTTTCTGAGCTAGAGCCTGCTTTGCTGCAAGGCAGTCCCAGCGACCTGATGCGGGCTGTACGGCTGATCGATACCGTGATTGACGAAGCCATTGCCCGCTGCTTCCACAGCTACACCGACGGTCGCATGGAGGAGTTAAAGCAGCTACAGAGCCAGCTGAACCTGACCAACCAGGAGTTGACCCGCCTCGTACGCGCTAGCAAAGAGAATCTGTCTCACCTGGCCCATGAGCTAAAAACCCCGCTGACCTCGATCATCGGCTACACCGATCTGTTTCTACGGCAGCAGCGCAAACAGGCCGACCTGCGGGATAGTTATCCCAATCTAGAAAGCATTGAGCGGGTGCTGCAAAGCGGTCGGCTGCTGCTGCGGCTGATCAACGATGCTCTGGAGATCTCCCGCTACGACGCCGGGAAGATGTCCCTACAGCTGATGCCCACCCACGTCCCAGAAGTGCTCAACGGGGTGATGACGATGGTCGAACCCCTGGCCCGATCGAAGGATTTGGCGTTGGTGCTGAGCTGCGATGGACAAGGACCGGCCTCAAAAGGCTATTGCGCTCCCATCCAGGTCACTACCGACCCGCTGCGGCTCCAGCAGGTCATCACCAACCTACTCAGCAATGCCATTCGCTATACCGAAACCGGATCGATCTGCTTGGAATGCTACAGCCTCTCAGAGGAGCAGTGGGCCATTACCATTACCGACAGCGGCATCGGCATTAGCCCGGAAGATCAGTCCCATATTTTCGACCCCTACTTTCGGGCCCCAGCTTCAGAACTAGCTCCCTCCCAAGATGGTACGGGTCTGGGCCTCTCCATTGTTTCCCGCCTGACCAAACTTTTGCAGGGCGAAATTAAGCTGGAGTCTTCGCCAGGTGAGGGCTCTACCTTTACTGTCGTTTTGCCCACGGTGCCACAGCTAGCGGCAGTGCAGGTAGCTCACTAGCCTATGAATCCCCCTTTTGGCAGCGGCAAACCTGACCTCAAGAATTACAATTTTGAATAGAGAAATTAGCTCTTTGTAACCTTGTATGG
>JACVRP010000102.1 GCA_014534385.1 Cyanobacteria bacterium Co-bin13 | reverse complement strand
GGTTTTTTAAATTGCTTTGCTGTTATACAAAAGAATGGCTATCTTTCTGTTTTAGCTACAGCTGGCGCCACATAGCTTCGGAAACCCTTTTTTTTGGGGGTGGGGGGGCGGCGCCCCCAGCCAGGGGTTCCACCCCTGGCTGGGGGCGCAGCCCCCACACCCCCAAAAAATCGGATGTCCTAAGCTATGTGGCGACAGCTGTAGCTACTCCAGAAAGATCGCCTTGCTTTGCTAGACCTGCTCAGCAATTTCAAAAGCCCACCGTACTCTAGAGTACGGTGGGCTTTTAAAGCCTTGGCTGAGGTCTTGGTCAGTTTGCAGAGCGGGTTTTACAGGGCTTGTTTAGCCTATAAAAACTGCCCACCAGGCTGTGGAAAGTTTTTGTTATTGAGCAGGTGGTTATTGAGCAGGTGGGATAAACTCGAGCACCACCACGCTATCGGGCACATCCAGGCTGAGGCGGGAGCTGCTCCCCTCTAGGGAATGCCTGCCAAAAGTGAACTGAGCATTGTACTTATGGAGCGCTTGGGGTCGAGACCCGGCTGGCAGTACAACAGTAACGTTGTCAGGACTGGGAGTAAAGTTGCCCTGTGTGGGGTTGAAGCTCTCTACCTCTTGCCAGAGCAGCAGGTAGTAGCGGTTGGTGCTCTTCTGCAGCAGCAAATGGCGAGTATTTTCGTTTTTACCTTCAAACGACAGATTGATGGCTCTTAAATTGACCGCCGGGGCATTCCAGCGTTTTTCAGTTTTAGACCAGGTGGCTTCACCCAGCAGCTTGTTTAAGCTTTTTACAGCGTGGTAGGCAGGCTTGGGTCGCAGGTTGTACTGTTGCCAGCCGTTAACTGTAGTTGAGGTCTTCTGGGCAGCAATCAAGCCCCAGCCATCAACTCCGCCCGTTGCCAGGTTATAGAGGTAGGTGCGAGAGACCTTGCCTGAGCGGAAGTACTCCGCAAGCAGCCTGGAGGTGTACTTGGCAGCGGTTGCTTCATTGAGTTCTTTGTTGTTACCACTTTTGGTGAAATAGCCGGTTTCTGTTACCCAGCTCTTTTTGGTGCCCATGCAGGCCGTAACTTTGTCCAGGTGCCAGCCCAAGTTGGAAGCCGGATGCCTCATATAGGGATAGTTGGGGTAGGAGTGAAGGTTGCCAAAGGTGGACACGTTGGCCAAAGATCCCAAGGGCGACTCACAGTAGGCCGTATGCACCAGCGACGGCATCAGAATTGGCATAGAGGACAGCGCCGACTGGGCTCTGACCTTCTGGTGAATGGCGGTCTGGTAAGCCCGCAGGTTGCTTGACCAGTTGGGGTCGCGCAAGTTCTGCTGGTGGTGCATGTCGTATTCATTTGGCCCCTCGGTAGCGGCTAACAGGCTACGGACGGGGATGGTCTGGCCATCGAGGGGAATGGTGCCTTTGGCATACCAGTCTACGTAGGACTGAACTTTTGAAGCATCTAGAATATTGCCATTGCGAGTGTCGATGCCGCTGAGAAAGCGGATGCCGTGGTCGCGGTATAGCTGGGCTAGGCGAGGATTGACATAGGTGATGTTGGGCTCCAAGCTCGGGTTGGGAATGCGATCGCGAACATGGCGAATACCCGTATTAGCCAGCAGTTGACGAATATTTTGAGCCGGATCTGGGTTATCCCAATTGGTGGCTGTGGGCCAATCTGTGTAGCTCAAGCGAGTGTTGATGCCGACCGAATCTACAAAGGCATCGGCTGACTTGGGGGTTTCTGTGGCTGCTGGGGTTAGCGTGGCGTTGCAAGCTAAAAGGCTGAGTGAAATTCCGGCAGCTAAAAAAGTGGGCAGGCGAAGGCTCGCCTTTCCAAACTGTTTTATTGAGTTGGCAAGCATTGAGATCTTCCTGTCTTGATTAGCAATGGTATTCCTTACTTTTTCGAACAAAGTAAGGAGCCATGCACCCGATTGAGCCTCAACCTGATCAGGCTCTTTCTGATTGTTGGGATAGTAGGAATTCAAAACAAAAATATCACGGTGCCAGGCTAAAAGTCGCTAGTTTCTAGACCACCTATGGCCATCTTTGCTAATTAATGAATGGGGTGAGGGGGGCGGCCCCTCGGTGAGGGGGATCACCCCTCATGGCCTCATTCATAATTTGTTTGCGAACCCTATAGCCTGCTGAGAACATAGATACTTTGTCCAACAAACTCCTTATCCACCTAACGATTATTCCCCGTAACTTGTTAATTTGGCTTACGTGAAACTGCCCATTTAAATATGTAATCTTTACAGCCCTACGGATGAGCTCTACTGATTATTCTACTTTCGGAACCTGTCACCGCCGGTTCCCATCGTCTGTACTCAGTAGATCCCGAAACCACGGCAGCCAAAATTTTGGTTGGCAGAGCTGCCTGTAATACCGCGCCTGCATTGGATAGGACACCTGGCCCCTGGATTTGGTGAATCAGTCAATCCACCCGACTTGCCTAAGACCAGCAACCGCTGATAGCGAGGAGCCTATTCGCTGATAGCGGTCAATTTGGTGGCCTATTCCCGAAAAGTATTGATTTTGTAGCGAAATTAAACTAAGTTTAAGGCTGATTTAAGAAAAGGATAAGAATTGTGGAACAGTTGAGTTAGTGCCTCAGTCAAAGAAGGTACTCACTGTCTAAAAAGCCTTCGGGCCAACACACCTTCGTTAAAACCTGAGTTTCTAGCTATGGGCTCTCGCCCAGCAGAGGAGGTCTCTAGCCTCCCACAGGTAGGATGCTGCACTCAAGATTCTGGGCTACAGGACCCAGCTACGAACTCTCCCACTGGGAGGGTTCAGTTTACCGTGCGCTTTAAGCGAGGTTCTGTGAAAGCCGCCTGTCGTTCAAGTTAAAGTTGATCTCGCCAGTATGAATATTCGAATCTCCGCAAATAAGTTAGTACGCAGTCTAATTGCTATAGGAATAGCGTTATCTTTAGCGAGTCTTTTTATTCAAAGTGTTCTATATTTCTCCGATTTCAGTATTCATCCCAAAATCGTATTTTATTTAGATGTGGATGCTGAGGGTAATGTGCCCACTCTGTATTCCTCAGCTTTGCTATTGCTAAGCTCAGTTCTGCTGTACACCATCGCAGCAGCTACTAGGGGTGCTCGCAAGAAGCTGTATTGGCAGGGTCTTTCCCTAGTTTTTTTGTTTCTCAGCGCAGATGAGCTGCTGGAGCTACACGAAAACATCAATCGCCTGCTGAACAGTGCGACTCAAGTTGGAGACAGCATCTCTGGTACGGACCGTTGGGATGTCTTTAGCCTGATGTTGTTTGCGATAGTGGGCTTGAGCTACTTTAGGTTTTTTCTGTCTCTGCCTCAACGGGTTAAGCGTTTGTTTCTCGTGGCGGCTGCCAGTTTCGTGATTGGCGGGGCCGGCATTGAGTTTGTTGGGGTTAATTTTCTGCCGAGTGTTTACCATCAGCCGATCTTCTTGGCAGAGGTTATTTCAACCGTAGAAGAGTTCTTAGAAATGTTGGGATCCTGTCTGTTCATCAGCGGTCTTCTGGCCTATACGCAGTCGGAGCTGGAGACTATTCAGCTAGAATTTGTTGCCCCTCAAGATAAGGTGCTTCAGGAAGCTGGCCCAACTCGTTGAAAAAGCCTTAAGCAAAATTCTTAAGCTGGCTCTAAGGGGGATACCCTTTCGGGCAGGCGACTAGGACTATGCTTCTGCATTAATCTGTTGTCTCGTACTACGGCCATACTTGTGGCTTAGCGCCAGTGAGCGTGGAGCCTATACCGGCAGCGTGTTTGTGGGGGTAGGCAGGAACGATGGCTAAGGGATTAGTGAGGAATCTAAACCATGCTGGAAACGGTTCAGGCGCAGCCCCAGTCCTTTGAGCAGCGCTTGGATAATGTGCCTCTGACACGGGTGATGTGGCTGTTGTGGGCTTTGTCGGCGGGGTTAATTGCCCTAGATGGCTTTGACTTTTTCATTATTGGGGTGGCGCTACCCTTTCTGGAGCGGGACTTTGACCTAGGGCCGGGGCAGGTGGGCGCGATCGCAGTTGCCGCCATCGCCGGTTCCCTGGTCGGCTCGCTCACCCTAGGACCAATCACGGATCGGGTGGGACGACAGCGAATGCTGATCGTAGACATTGGCCTGTTTGTGCTGGCTACCCTAGGAACGGCTCTGGCCTGGAATGCGGCCTCTTTGATTGCCTTTCGCTTTTTGGTGGGGGTGGCTATTGGCGCTGACTATCCAATCAGCGTGGCCTACATCACTGAAAATGTGCCGTCGCGCTGGCGAGGACGGATGGTGATCGGGGCGTTTACCTTTCAGGCGGTGGGAGCCATGCTGGGCGCGATCGCAGGTTTAGCCATTCTGCACCTGTTTGAAGTTGCCTACCCCGGATCTCTAGACATGGTGGTGCGCTATAGCTGGCGCTGGATGCTGGGGGTGGGGCTGGGGCTTGCGATCGCAGTCGGTCTGCTGCGGCTCAGCTTTTTGCTGGAGAGCCCCCGCTACCACATTGCGCGAGGTGAGTATGACGAAGCCTCCAAAGCGGCCACGCTGCTGCTGGATGAACCCGTGGCGCTGACGCCGGAGACCGATCCGCCGGAGCGCGAGCCAGCCTTGCCCTACAGCGCTATTTTTTCTGACCGCTACCGCCGCCGCACGCTGCTCGCTTCGCTGCCTTGGTTTTTGCAGGATATCGCGACCTACGGCATCGGCATTTTTACCCCGACTATTTTGGCGGCGCTGGCCTTTGCTGGGGAGAGCGATTTTCTGCATCAGGCGATTGCCTCCGCCCGGGGGTCGGCCTTTGTGGACCTGTTTTTGATTGCCGGGTTTTTAATTGCGGTGCTGCTGGTGGAGCGGGCGGGGCGCATGCGGCTCCAGATTGTTGGATTTGTGGGCATGGCGGTGGGGCTGGGAATTTTGGCCGCGTCCCAGGGCGTATCTTCCGACCTGCGGCTGCTGCTGGTGTTTGCCGGGTTTTTGGTGTTTAACCTGACGATGAATGCTGGACCGAACGCCACCACCTTTTTGCTGTCGGGGGAGGTGTTTCCCACGGCGATTCGGGCCAGCGGAGCGGGATTTGCGGCTGCGATCGCAAAGGCCGGAGCCGTCCTTGGCACCTTTGGCCTGCCCATCCTGCAAACCCGCCTCGGCGTCTCCTGGCTGCTCCTGGGGTTAGCGCTGATCTGCCTGCTGGCAGCAGCCCTCACCTTCGCCCTGCGCCTGGAAACCACAGGTCTCTCACTAGAAGCAGTAGATGCCGCAGAAAATCCCCTCCATCTCCCCCCTTCCCAAGGGGGGTAGGGGGGATCCCACCAGGCCACTCCACCCCCATCCCACTCACCCACCAAAAGAAGCCCCACCATCTCCCCCCTTTTCAAGGGGGGTAGGGGGGATCAAGCCTTGCAAGTAACCACACACACCCTCAAAATCCTCCATCACTTCCCGATTCGTAAACCGCACCACCCTCAACCTATACCCCTCTAGAACCCGCGTTCTCTCGAGATCCCGCTCCCTAGCCTCCTCAGAGCTATGGCTCTCCCCATCAACCTCAATCACCAACCGCAGAGCCGCGCAGTAGAAATCTACGATGAAGTGATCAATAGGGCGTTGCCGCAGAACCCGATAGGGGAAGTGCCGAAGATACCCTTTCCAGAGCCTGCGTTCTGCGGGAGGCATTTGGCCGCGCATTTCTTTTGCTCGCGCAACAAGGGCGGGGTTATACGGTAAATGGAAGTTTGAGCGATACACGGGTTGGATCCCCCCTGCCCCCCATAAAAAGGGGGGGATGGACGAATGGCTTTTTGTGAGTGTGCCCAGCTAGGAGGGTCACCTTTTGAGGTTGGGTTTAATCGTGGGCTGTATACACAAGCTTGATATCGAAGTTACTGGCTACTCACCTTCTGGCCAAATCGGCAGCTGATTTACCAGCTCCACCGACAGCTCATAATACGCCTGCTCCCCGTTCACCGACTCCTCGCCAAAATAGCCCCGGTCCCCATCGTGCTCATGGGGGCCGCTGTCTACCAAACTGTAGCGGCCCTGCCGCCGTGCCCGGTTAAAGGGTGAGAGAAACGTCCAGCGCCAGCGGTAGGGAAAAATAATGGCTCCAATGTTCTCTACCCAGTCGTCTTCACCCCGGAAATGGTAGAAGTGCTCGACGGTCTTGAAGCCTTCATCGCCATCGAATACGCCGCCCATCGACACGATCGTAATATCCATCGGGAGCCAACGGTCGAGGTAGGGGGATGCCGCCAGCGCTACCTGCACCCCCCCACTCGTGCCGATCAGAATTAGCCGAATAGGTTCATTCGGATCGCTTGGTAACGCCTGTTGCTGATTCATCTGCTCCAGAATCTCCAGCGCAATGCCCCGGTTGTAAGCAAGCCCGTAGCGGTTATCGGCGGAAAGGGCCATGCGCCAGAGGTTGCGAATTCGCAGCAGGTAGTTACTCAGCTCAAACCAGCCCTCTGCTTCCTCTGCCACGCCTTGTAGATACTCAAAAATTCGTTGCCCGCCCACATCTGAATTGGCGGCTGAGTAGGGGAAGACGTCGCTGAGGGCGACACAGCTTTCCTGCTCCTGGTCTAGCTGGTCGAGAAATTTCTCCTCCCCCGAGGACAGTTCCTCAGCCGTGGTATCCCCCACGCCGGTTAAAAACACGATGTAGCAGCTGACTTCTGGTGAAGCTGCTAGAGCCCCATCCATGTCCGTGGCAGGGCCGCTTTCAGGAGTAGGGCCGGTATCTTCGTCACTATCCAGGTCATCTTCTGTTCTGCCTGTGAGTTGCCGAACTTTTTCCTCGACTTCATTGGCACCCCCTTCAAGCCACCAGGTCAGCGTTCCCACTGGGGCTAAAGTGCCCCAAATTAGCAGCAGCCCCGCCGCAAACAGGAGCAGGCCAAAGCCACCGTGGCCCAGCCAGCGCAACAGCTGACCCAGGAAACGTATCATGCAGCTGGAGTTTCCTTAACAACAGAACAGCCTAGCTCTACTTTGACCTAAGCTTGGGGGGAAAACGTCGTCCTAAGGGCACAAAACCAAAGCCAGCAGGCGCTGCCGCGAGGAAGGGCAACTATGGGATTGAAAAGGGTCGTGGGTCAGGTGCTAACGCTCAACCCTGACTACGCTGAAACCGCAAATCAGCTAGAGCAGCCGCGACGGCAGGCCCAAGGTGTTGTTGTTTTGGCGGCGGTTTCTCACGCTTTGGGCAGCACGGTGATCTTGCTGATATACCGGGCTTCGCTGCCGCTGCTGCTGCTGGGCTTAGGCGTCAATTCTGTCGCCCTTTGGGCAGGCTATCTGATTTGGAGCTTTGCGATCGCAAAGCTCGGCCAAGGGCTCAAGATCCGCCAGCTACACTACCGGCAGATTTTGCCCCTGGTAGGGTTTGCCCACATTCCCCAGGTGTTTAACTTTTTGACGGTAGTGCCCCTCCTGGGCAGGCCCATTGAGATTACGCTGGCAACCTGGAGCCTGCTAGCGGTGATTGTGGCGGTTCAGCAGCGGTTTGATATTCGCTACCAGCGTGCGATCGCACTGGCCAGTCCCGGCTGGCTTTTGGTGCAGGTAGCCACCGGCACGGTGCAGGTGCTGGTGCAGCAGGTAGCTTCGCCCTAGGCAAGGGAGGCAGCCCCTTTTGTTTGTGGTTTGGCTCGCTACACTGCATTTTCGGCTTAGCCCCTACAATGGGTGGCACCTGGCCAGCAGCTTCATCCCTATCCCTCAACCAGGAAATCCTATGGCCTGCCAACACCTCAATCGGCTGACTGCAGAAAGTATCATTCCCAAAGCCAACTACCCCACGTTTCGCTGCGAGGAGTGCATGCGGATCAATGGCCGCTGGGTGCACCTTCGCATCTGTCAAGACTGCGGCAAAATGCTCTGCTGCGACTCCTCACAGCACCAACACGCTCGCCGCCACTACGAAGCGGCAGGGCACACCGTCATCAGCTCGGCCGAGCTGGGGGAACAGTGGCTGTGGTGCTTTGCCGATGAGCAGATGAAGCCTTACTGAAGCTGTATTCCTGCGTTTGAGCCAGGTTTGCCCCCGCTAGTTTGAGCGGCTGTTCTCTGGGCTCCGAGCCTGATAACACGGCTGCAGGGATCGCTGGTACGCCTGCGATCGCACCCTACAGCTATCCTCACTTGGGTTCGCCATCCATCCACCTGCCCACCCGGCTGACAATCGCTATAGATTCCTCAATCTGCCCTATGCCTGACCCCATTCGCCATTTAATAGAACCCCACGTTCAAGACCTGGGCGGATTTCAAGCTCGCCGCCTGTTGCCCTCAGAGGTCTTAACCCTGGTAGGGCCGTTTATCTTTTTCGACCATCTCGGTCCGGCCACCTTTCCGCCCGGTCAGGGGGTTGATGTTAGACCCCATCCCCACATTAATCTGGCTACCGTCACTTACCTGTTTGAAGGCGTTTTTCTGCACCGCGACAGCGTTGGCAGCGTGCAGGAAATTTATCCGGGAGCCGTGAACTGGATGACGGCAGGGCGAGGCATTGTTCACTCAGAGCGTTCTCCTGACGCTGCGCGCGCTGAGGAATCGACGCTGCACGGCATTCAAACCTGGGTGGCCCTGCCCGATGAGCACGAAGAAACAGACCCCTGGTTTCGCCACCATCCGGCAGCCGACCTACCGACCTGGGAAGCGGGCGGCGCTACGTTTACGCTGATTGCGGGAGCCGCCTATGGCCGCACGTCGCCAGTGCAGACATTTTCTCCCATGATCTATTTAGATGTGCAAATGGCTGCTGGCGCGCAGTTTACGCTGCCGGGCGACTACAGCGAGCAGGCGGTTTACAGCGTCACAGAAGGGCTGTCTCTAAACGGTACGCCGCTGGCGCAGCATCGCTTAGCGGTGCTGGCGTCGGGCGAGACGGTGGAGATTGGGTGCGATCGCAAGGCTCGCTGCATCATCGTAGGCGGCGAACCCGTCGGCAAGCGATATAAGTGGTGGAACTTTGTCTCTAGCAGTTGCGATCGCATCGAGCAGGCCAAGCGAGACTGGCGGGAAGGGCGCTTTGACCCAGTGCCTCAGGAGAGTGAATTTATTCCCCTGCCGGAGGAGCCCCAGCGAGAACAGCCGCTTTAAGGGCAAAAAAATGAACAGGGGATAGCTCCCCTGTTCGTAAGTGCAAAACTTGGCTAGTGGTTTCAGAGACAATGACGGCTTAGCTAAGCGGCCTGCTTCTGGCGCTGCAGAGTAGCTGCGCCGACGCCTACCAGCGCCACCAACCCCAGCACCGTTGCGGGTTCAGGAACGGGGGTCGGGTCAGAAACGGCGACGGTGCCCAGAGCCGCAGTGGCGTCTCCGGTGGAGAGAGACTCGACCAGGTTCTCGTCAAAAGAGGTAACAAAGAGCGCATTGAGATCAAGCGCGCGATCGCCGGTGGCAGATTCAAACACGCCTTGATCCAGCCCATCCTGGTCAACCCCGTCTAGGAGGGGCAAATTAGTCCGGCCATCGATGTAGAAGCTAGGGTTGAAGTCTGTTACGCCGCCCTCTGCGGAAGAAATCGAAAACGCGGGCATGACCGTGTTGCCGGTCCAATCCCAAACCCAAGAGAGCAGTTCATCGAATGACACGATGCCATCGGCAGCATCTTCTTCGCGAGCAGAAATAGTGCCCAAAAGAGAGCCGCCGCCCTCTTCCTCCCACCAGCCGGTGTACTCAATATTCCATGCAAAAACGGCAGCATTAGCAGGGGCTGCTACTGCCGATAGACCTAGGGCTGCTACAGCAGCCAGAGCGATGTGCTTCATAAATGCATCCAGTAAGGAACACTGTGAGATTTATGCAAGCAGTCTAGAGCATCTGCTTCAAAAACCAAGGTATTTCTTATCACCTCAAACCGGGTGATAGGCCCCCTTCTATGAAGTTTTTGTGAACGGCTAGATGAGCTACCACGAAACTATAGAAAACAGACTAGAAATGT
>JACVRP010000156.1 GCA_014534385.1 Cyanobacteria bacterium Co-bin13 | reverse complement strand
GAAGGCGATCAGCGCCCGTTCCAGGGCAGCCCCCGCTCCAAAGAGGGTGACAAAGCGGCTTTGGGCAATGCGGGTAGAGCGCTCAAAGTTTAGGATGCCGAGCTTTTCGCCAATTTACCAGTGGGGCAGCACCTCATGCTGAGATAGGTACTCCTCGCCCCAGCGCCGCCGCTCCACGTTTTCGTCTTCGTCTTTGCCTACGGGTGTGGTGTCGCTGGGCAGGTTGGGCAGGGTCAGCAAAATGCCGTGGATCTGCTCTTTTAGCTCTCGCTCGCGCGGCTCAAGTTCCTTTAACTGGGTTTTAACCTGGTTGCCTTCTTCTTTTAGGGCAGCGATTTCTGGCCCTTTGGGATCGGCCCCCTGCTTGATCTGCTGGGGCACCTGCTTGCCGATTTCGTTGCTTTTGGCCTGAAGTTGCGATCGCACCGTCTCCAGCTCCCGCTGCTGCCGATCTAGCTCCAGCAGCGGCTGCAAATCATACTCGCCCCGCTTGCCCAGGGCTGCCTGCACCTGTTCCGGGTTTTCTCGAATTTGCTTTAGATCCAGCACAGCTATTCCTCGCAGCCCTACCCGCTTTTAATGACATCTTGACTCTAGGCCAGCCGTCAGCGGCACAGCCAATAGATCAGGATAGCAGCAAACCCATCGACCCAAGGGTGAAAACAAATAGAGCCGCGAAATTCGCAGCTCTACTCACACACTATTGAGCACAAAACACGGGGAAAGAACACGTTCCCTCCCAGCCCAGCAATAGCCTAAAAAGGCTAGATGACCTGCTCAACCTCAGCAATCTCAGGAATAAATTCGCGCAGACGACGCTCAATCCCCATCCGCAGCGTCATAGCTGAGCTAGGGCAAGAACCACATGCCCCCTGCAGCCGCAGCTTGACCACAGGACCATCGATTTCCACCAGCTCAACGTTGCCACCATCGGCCAGCAGGTAGGGCCGCATTTCATCCAAAACAGTTTCAACGTTATCGGGAGTCAGCGCCAGCGTTGACATGAGAATTACCTTCCTTCTACACGGACTACTTTAATTCTAAGCACTGACCCTACGCTTGAGAGAGGAAGAGAAGCTATAGCCCCTCCACCCATTCACCCCTCTACCCCTCTACCCATCCACACCCTGCAGCTCATCCAAAGCCGCCAACACCTCCTGGCTATGAATCGGCGGACTAACGCCTAGAAACCGCGCCCGCATTACGCCCTCTGGGTCAATGATGTAGGTGTGCCGCAGCGACATCGCCCCCAGCCAAGAGCCGTAGGCCTTGCTGACCTGGCCTTTGGGATCGGAGAGCAGCGGAAACTCCAGCCCCTCAGAATCACAGAACTCAGCATGGGAATCAACATCGTCGGCGCTAACCCCCAAAATTTGGGCATTGTGTGCCTGGTACTGGGCAAAATCACGCTGAAACCGCTGCGCCTCCAGCGTGCAGCCAGAGGTAAAGTCCTTGGGGTAGAAGTAGAGAACCACCCACTGACCCTGGTAATCTGCCAGCGAAATCTCGCCATCGCCCACATTGGTAGGCAGGGTAAACGCCGGAGCAGGCTCACCAAGGGGAACCTGTGGGCCACCCATTGCCGCTGCTGGGGCAGCCCCCACTAACCCGGCAAAGAGACATAGACAAATGCTTAAAACACTGGAAATCAGGGCTCTACGTGACATGGGCCAACCGCTACAGTAAATCGCCTTAACAAAAGTTTAGGGCTTTTAGCTGTTGAGCGCACTGGGGGAGACGTGGAGAGGGGGAGACGCGAGGACGCTAACGAAGTGCAACGAAAAGCTGAAAGTAGCCTCTTAAGAAAAGAAGAAGAGGTCCTGGCCTGTCTGATTTCGGGCATACAACGAAAGGGTGAGCAGCCCCATGCCGTTCCCCTTACCCCGAGGCAGATTGTCCATGCTCAAACCCCTTAAGCCTGCGACGGATCCGGCTTACGATATTTTGCGCTCGGAGCGCCAGCCGCTGAGCGCCTTTTTTGCACCTCAAGCGGTTGCTGTGGTTGGCGCGACCGATCGGCCCGGCAGCGTTGGTCGCACCCTGCTATGGAACCTGATCAGCAGCCCCTTTGGCGGCACCGTTTTCCCCATCAACCCAAAGCGGCGTAGTGTCTTGGGCATTCGCGCGTATCCCAGCATCCGAGATACGCCGGAGCCGGTTGATCTGGCTATCATTGCCACGCCTGCTCCGACTGTTCCCGGCCTGATTCAAGACTGCATCGCGGCAGGGGTCGGCGGGGTAATTGTGCTGTCGGCAGGTTTTAAAGAAACGGGTGCGGCAGGGACGGCCTTAGAAAACCAGATCCGCGACCTGCTGCGGCAGAGCCAGCTGCGGCTGATTGGCCCCAACTGTTTGGGCTTGATGAACCCGCTCAATGGGCTCAACGCAACCTTTGCCAGCACCCTGGCCCGTCCTGGCAATGTCGGCTTCATTAGCCAGAGCGGCGCACTGTGTACGGCAGTGCTGGACTGGAGCCTGCAGGAAAATGTGGGCTTTAGCGCCTTTGTCTCGATTGGCTCCATGCTGGACGTGGACTGGGGCGACCTGATCTACTACCTGGGCGACGATCCTCGCACCCGCAGCATCGTTATCTACATGGAGTCGATTGGCAATGCCCGCTCGTTTTTATCGGCGGCGCGAGAGGTGGCTTTGACCAAGCCGATTATTGTGATCAAGGCGGGCCGGACAGCCGCCGCCGCTCAGGCAGCCGCTTCCCACACCGGGTCGCTGGCTGGGAGCGATGCGGTACTCGATGCGGCCTTTCGGCGCTGCGGGGTACTGCGGGTAAACCAAATTGCGGAACTGTTTGATATGGCTGAGGTGTTGGCCAAGCAGCCCCACCGGCCCCAAGGCCCTAAGCTGACCGTCATTACCAATGCTGGTGGGCCAGGGGTACTGGCCACCGATGCTCTGATTGCCACGGGTGGAGAATTGGCAACCCTTTCTGACGATACCCTCAGCCGCCTCGACGAATTTTTGCCGACCCACTGGAGCCACGGCAACCCCATCGACATCTTGGGAGATGCCGACCCCGACCGCTATAGCCAAACTCTAAACGTAGCGCTCCAAGACCCCAACAGTGACGGCCTGCTAGTGATCCTGACGCCCCAAGCGATGACGGACCCGACCCAGACGGCCGAAAAGCTCAGGCAACTCGCTCAAAATGCCGAAAAGCCAATCCTGGCCAGCTGGATGGGCGGGGCCGAGGTTACGAGTGGAGAGACCCTTTTGAACCGGGCCAGCATTGCGACCTATCGCTACCCAGATGCGGCGGCGCGGCTGTTTAACTTTATGTGGAAGTACAGCTACAATTTGCGCGGTCTCTACGAAACGCCAACCCTGCTGCCGCTGGAGGTTGAAGCAGAGGCGCGATCGCAAGTCGAAACCCTCATCCGCTCAGCTCGCTCCGCCGGGCGCACCACCCTAACGGAGCTGGAGTCAAAGCAGATTTTGCGGGCCTACGGCATTCCCACCGTGGAGTCGCAGACGGCGACAACCCCAGAAGCGGCGGTGGCCTGTGCTGAAGCCATTGGCTACCCGGTTGTGGTGAAGCTGCTCTCTGAAATCATTACTCACAAAACGGACGTGGGCGGAGTGGTGCTCAACCTGCGGCGGGCCGAGGAGGTGCGGCAGGCGTATGATGCGATCGCAGCCGCCGTCACCGCCCAGGCTGGCCCAGAAGCGTTTGCCGGCGTGACGGTGCAGCCCATGATCAACCGCGACGAAAGTTACGAGGTGATTGTCGGCAGCAGCATCGATGCCCAGTTTGGCCCGGTGATTTTGTTTGGGGCCGGGGGGCAGCTGGTGGAAGTGTTTCAAGACAGCGCCGTCGCCCTGCCGCCGCTCAATACCACCCTGGCTCGCCGCCTGATGGAGCAGACCAAGATCTACAAAGCCTTGCAGGGAGTGCGGGGCCGTCCACCGGCAGACCTGAGTGGGCTGGAGAAGCTGCTGACGTGCTTTGGCCAGCTGGTGCTGGAGCAGCCCCTAATTGCCGAACTCGACATCAACCCGCTGCTGGTCTCGGCTGCTAATAGTGCCCATCCGCTGCTGGCCCTAGATGCCCGCGTTGTCCTGCATCCCCCAGAGGTCACGCTGGCCGACCTGCCCAAGCCCGCCATTCGGCCCTACCCTACCCGGTATGTCACCCCCTGGCAGTTACGGGATGGAACCGCTGTCACGATTCGCCCGATTCGGCCCGAAGATGAGCCACTGATGGTGAAATTTCACCAGACCCTTTCCGAGGAAAGCGTATATTTCCGGTACTTTCACCTGATGAAGCTGAGCAGCCGTACTGCCCATGACCGGCTGACCCGCATCTGCTTCATTGACTACGACCGGGAAATGGCGCTGGTCGTCGATCGCAATCAGCCCCATGGGGAGCGCGAGATTCTGGCTGTGGCCCGCTTGAGCAAGTCCTACGGCCAAAATCAGGCAGAGTTTTCCATGCTGGTGAGCGATCCGTACCAGCAGCAGGGGCTGGGCACAAAGCTACTGCAACAGCTCCTACAGGTCGGCCGAGATGAGTCGCTAGAGCGCATTACCGCCGAGATTCTCCACGAGAACCGCCCTATGCAGCGGGTCTGTGAAAAAGTTGGCTTTACCCTCAAGCCCACCCCCGACTTTGTCGAAGCTGAGATTGTGCTCGCTTAGTACCAGTGGTCGGGGGCGCGGTCGGAGAAGCGGGTCAGTTCCCGTAGCTGGTGGCAAACCTCATCGGTAATGGCCTCCGAGCGGTAGCGCCAGGACCAGTTGCCCTCGGCTTTACCGGGCGTATTCATGCGAAACTCGCTACCCAGGCCAAAGAGGTCCTGCATGGGAATGATGTTGCGATCGGCAATGGACATCATTGCCACCCGAATCAGGTCCCAGTGGATGCCAGCAGGCGATAGGCAGCCCAAGAACATCATCACCCGGTTGCGCTCGTGCTCTTCTAGCTGGTTGAACCAGCCCACGGTGGTGTCGTTGTCGTGGGTGCCGGTGTAGACGATGCAGTTGCGGGGGAAGTTAAAGGGCAGGTAGAGGTTTTTGCTGTCGGAGCCAAAGGCAAACTGCAAAATCTTCATGCCGGGGAAGTCAAACTGGTCGCGCAGCTCCAGCACCTCAGGCGTGATCAGGCCCAGGTCTTCAGCCAGAATGGGCAGGGTGCCTAGCTCCTCTTTCACCTTTTTGAAAAACGTCTCGCCGGGGGCCTCGATCCAGCTGCCGTTCATGGCTGTAGTTTCGCCTTGAGCGACGGCCCAGTATGCCTGGAAGCCCCGGAAGTGGTCAATGCGAATCCAGTCTACGTAGTCGAGGATGGCCCGCATGCGCATCAGCCACCAATGGAAGCCGGTTTCTTCGAGCTTGGCCCAGTTGTAGGTGGGGTTGCCCCAGAGCTGGCCGGTAGCACTGAAGTAGTCGGGGGGTACGCCCGCCATCTCAGAGGGCAGCAGCGTCTCCGGGTCGATCATGAAGTTGTCGGGATAGGCCCAGACATCAACGCTGTCGTGGGCCACATAGATGGGAATGTCACCGATGATCTCAATGCCGCGCTCGTTGGCGTAGCGCTTGAGCGACGACCACTGACGGTGAAACTCAAACTGCTTGTACTTAAAGTGGGCGATTTCTACGGCCAGCTTGTCTTGCCACATCTGCATGGCTTCGGGCTGGCGGCGGGCAATGGCCGGGTCCCACTCAGGCCAACCGGCTCCGCCGTGGGCCTGTTTGAGAGCCATGAAGAAGGCGTAGTCGTCTAGCCAGAAAGCGGCAGCTTCGCAAAACTGGGCGTAGCTTTGGCGGTCTTCTTCGCTGGCCTGGGCATGGAAGGTTTCAGCGGCCTTGTCTAGCAGCTTCATTTTGGCCGGTACGACCTGCTCAAAGTCCACGTAGTCGGCCGGGAAGTCGGGCAGGTTTTCCAGGTCGGCTTGGTCGATCAAGTTGCGATCGCGCAGCTGCTCCAGGTTGATCAACAGCGGATTACCCGCCATCGCCGAGAAACAGAGGTAGGGAGAATTGCCGTGCCCGGTTGGCCCGAGGGGCAGTACCTGCCAGATCTGCTGCCCTGTCGTTTCCAGAAAATCAACGAAGCGATAGGCTTCTGAGCCAAGATCCCCAATGCCATGATGCCCCGGCAGGGAGGTAGGGTGAAGCAAAATTCCGCTGGTTCTGGAGGAAGCCATAACGTGCCCTGGAACATTCCCAATGACTCTAACATGGCAGTTTCAGCCGGGAGTGCTACCCTGGTTGGATTTTCATCTTTGCCTTGAGGAATATAAAATGTCCTGTCAGACTGTTGCACTCCTAGCAATCAGGCGTGCCAGATCGAGCAGTACAGGGAAGCCCTTTGACCGGAGTTTGCAGTGACGCATCGTAATCCTGCCCCTACGGTCGATCTCATCATTGAGCTGATAGATCGGCCTCACCGTCCTATTTTGTTGATTGAACGGCACAATCCGCCCTACGGTTGGGCCTTGCCGGGGGGCTTTGTAGACTATGGCGAATCTGTTGAGACAGCCGCCCGTCGGGAAGCTCAGGAAGAAATTGGGCTGGCGGTTTCCTTGGTAGAGCAGTTTTGCGTCTACTCCAATCCCAACCGCGACCCTCGTAAACACACGATGAGCCTTGTGTTTCTGGCAACCGCCACCGGCGAGCCTGGAGCCGGAGACGATGCTAAGGCAGTAGACGTTTTTAACCCTTGGGAACTGCCCAAAGATCTCTGCTTTGATCACGATCGCATCTTGCAAGACTACCTGCAGTACCGTCACCACGGCATCCGGCCCCGGTTTGGCGATCAAATATAGGGTGCAAGATTTAAGGGATAATTCAGTCACAGCAACCCAACCCAACGGCACCCTATGACCCGCAAAGTAATCCAGACCGACAAAGCCCCTGCTCCCGTTGGCCCTTACAACCAGGCCATTGCTGCCAGCGGCCAAATGCTCTTTGTCGCCGGTCAAATTCCTCTCGATCCCGCTTCCGGCCAAATCGTTGGCGAAGGTGATGTGGCGGCTCAGACAGAACAAGCGATCGCAAACCTGTCCGCCATTCTAGAAGCGGGCGGAGCTACCCTTGATAGCGTGGTCAAAACCTCAGTGTTTCTCAAGGACATGAACGATTTCGCGGCGATGAATGCGGTCTACGCCCAGCACTTCGGTGACGAATCGGCCCCGGCCCGTGCCTGCGTAGAGGTGGCCCGCCTACCTAAGGACGTGCTGGTCGAAATCGAGTGCATCGCTGTTCTCTAGAATTTCTCAGGCTTTCAGCCCAAACTGCTGAATTGCCTGGTCTAGCCGCAGGGCCTTTTCTGCCTCTCCATTCTGCATACAGCGCACCCGACCGGCTTCTAAAATCTGTCGGGCATGCTCCTTTTCGCCCTGCATGACCAGGGCCATTGCCAGAGTGTAATAAGCGTCGGCGTTGTAGGGGTCTTGGCGAATCTGGTTTTGGCAGTCGGCAATGGTTTCCTGACGCTTTCCCTTACCGCCGACGACCAGGTTCATTACATTCCCGACCTGAGTTAAGGTCACTGTGGGATCTTCATGCCAATCCGGCGAGGCAGACAATCCCAAAAAGCTGCGAATGGTGTCAGCAGTTTTTTCTTTGTCGCGCTTGCCCGAGTCGTAGTAGCTCGTCAAAGGCAGCGTTTCCCCAGACTTTAGAACCATAGCCACCCGGTAGGTATAGCCGCCTTTGCTGCCGCTAGAGCGCTGCAGCGTAACCCCCACCAGATGATGCAGCGGATGCCGAATCGTCTCAGTTTTGAGCAGACCTCGTTGCGTAAAAGTCAGCTGGCCCATGCCTTTATCGAAGTCACAGGTAACCACCTTGCCGACAAACAGCGTCAGGGCTATGCCGCTACCGCTAAAGAGAAGCAAAAACAGCAGACCCAGCCAGCGGTCGTCTTGGTGAATCCGCAGTGAGGATGCGGTTGGGGTTTGAATAAACTGGTTGATCTGAGCAGCTCGATTTTGGTGAAAGCCGTTGCCAGAGCTGTAGGCATTCGTTAGCGGCACTAGGCCCTGATCGGTCGTGAGCACCACCCGGTAGGTATAGTCACCGTCGCTGTTTCGGTGGGTTTCTACCCCGGCCTGCTGCAGGCTGGCTATAGGAAACGTGCGTGAGCGGCTTCCCAGGGGGCTGCTCTGGACCAGCTCACATTGGGCTGCAGCAGTGCGACTGCACTCAAAAAACG